>CAZTYY010000055.1:0-9376 GCA_964617785.1 uncultured Desulfobacterales bacterium
CCTCTTTTGAAAAAGAAGCTACAAGAAATGTAGAATATTATTTACTGTATAATATTGTTAATGAATTCAGTTAGGACTAATAAATGCGAGGCACACCACTGCTGAGATCCAAAAATCTTATTTCCTGAATAGATCAGAAAAAAGTCCTTGTATCGTATTCCCTATTGACAAAAATATACCACAAAGTAGTATGCAATATGAAATATAATAATATAGCATAAAGTGAAAAAATTAAAACAGGAAATTCGACATGGAAAGCGAAGAATTTGTAGTTTTAAGGAAAATGTTGAAAAAAACACAAGCCCAGATGGCGCAGCTTCTTGGAGTATCTTTAAAAGCAATACATAGTTATGAGCAGGGTTGGAGGGTAATCCCAGCCCATGCGGAAAGACAATTGCTTTTTCTTGTGTCAAGAATCCGTGGGAAGAAGAAAATTCAAAAAATATGCTGGGCAGTTAAAGGCTGTCCTGAAGATCGAAAAAGGAATTGTCCTGCATGGGAGTTCCAGGCAGGGAAGCTTTGCTGGTTTATCAATGGAACAGTCTGCGAAGGATTTGCACATAAAAAATGGAAAGATAAAATCAGGTTATGCAAGAAATGCGATATGTTTCAGTCTACCCTGGATCTTTAAAGCCGTCATGACCCATGACAGGTGATAAAAAATGAGCGAATACATAGAACATGACAAAAATAATATCTCGGCAGGGCTTGTTGAGAAAAAGCATTATACTTTCGCCCATTCACCAAAAAAAATGCTTCTCGAGAGCGGTTCAAAGTTGGGTCCGGTTACAATAGCTTACGAAACGTGTGGAACGCTGAATCCTGATAAAAGCAATGCAATACTTATCCTTCATGCCCTTTCAGGAGATTCCCACATGGCAGGGTATTACAGTGAAGACGATGCAAGTCCGGGCTGGTGGGATATTATGATCGGCCCGGGAAAAGGGATAGATACCGACAAGTATTTTGTGATATGTTCAAATATACTCGGAAGCTGTATGGGATCTACAGGCCCGTCTTCCATCAATTCGGAGTCAGGAGAACCGTATGGGGCCAATTTTCCGGTAATCACAATAGGTGACATGGTGAACGCCCAGAAGGCATTGATAGATTATCTGGGAATAAAAAAAATTCTGTCGGTTGTCGGTGGTTCTGTAGGGGGAATGCAGGTTCTGGAGTGGTGTGTCAGATATCCTGAGATGATTGTTTCCGCAATACCGCTTGCAGCCACTATACGACACTCGGCACTTGCTATAGCCTTTAATGAAGTTGCCAGACAGGCTATCATGGCTGATCCTAACTGGAACAACGGAAATTATTATTCAGGGAACAAGCCGGATACGGGGCTGGCTGTTGCAAGAATGATAGGACATATTACATACCTGTCGGATGAATCAATGCGACTGAAATTTGGCAGAAGGCTACAGGACAAAGAAAACTTTTCCTTTGATTTTAGTGCCGACTTTCAGATTGAAAGCTATCTCCGTTACCAGGGCTCAAAATTTGTAGAACGCTTTGATGCAAATTCTTTCCTGTACATTACAAAAGCAGCTGATTATTTTGACCTGATAAAGCAGTATGGTTCAGGATCTGTTGTGAACGCTTTTTCCAGTGCTATAGCCAAATTTCTCGTAGTTTCCTTTACTTCCGATTGGCTTTATCCGAGCTATCAGTCAAGAGAAATGGTTAAAGCAATGAAAAAAAACCGGATTGACGTCAGCTTCTGTGAAATAGAAGCCGAATGGGGGCATGATGCTTTCCTGCTTCCAAATGATCGGTTATCCAAACTAATAAATGGATTTCTGGATGGAGTATGCAATGAAAAAAGCGAATAAAAATATGCGCTTTGATCTCAGCATTATTGCGTCATGGATTGAACCTGGGTCAAACGTTCTGGGCCTCGGGTGCGGTGAAGGAGATCTGCTTTATTTTTTAAAGAAAAACAAACAGGTAAAAGAAACAGGAATAGAAATAAAGGAGGAAAGGGTAGCAATCTGCATTGAGAAAGGCATCTCCGTTTTACAGGGCGACATTAGTGAAGAAATTGCTGACTATCCTGATAACTCTTTTGACTACGTTATTCTTTCTCAAACACTTCAACAGGTTTATGAACCAGCGGCTCTGATACAGTCCATGATGCGTGTGGGGAAAAAAGGAATAGTTAGCTTCCCCAATTTCGGTCACTGGAGAATTCGTATGCAGCTTATGTGGACCGGCCATGTTCCCGTGACAAAGGAACTGCCGTATGAATGGTATAATACACCCAATATTCGTGTCTTAAGTCTTAAAGATTTTAAGAATTTTTCAAAAAATGTAGGCTTTTGCATAATAAAAGAGGCGGCTATAAATGCCGGAAGCAACAATACTGAAGGGAAAATTATCAGACTATTGCCGAATTTTTTTGCTACTTATGGAATTTTCCTTATAGGAAACAGGAGGTAAAAAAAGTGACCGAGCAGACTGAAAAACATGGCGAGAACTGTAAAACTGAAGCAGATACTTTTTCTGCGTATCGTAAGGAACTTCCGGAAATAGCAGAAAAAATAATTAAAAGCTGCGATGATAAAGAATGCTATACCCATATCGACTATGATCCCATACCATCAAATGAATCGGTTGTGGAAATCATTAACAAGTTCAGAGAAGTACTTTTTCCAGGCTATTTTTCCAGCGGAAAACTCGATCCTGCCAATCTCAAATATAGTATAGGACAGACCGTTTCCGTCCTTTTTGACATACTCTCAGAGCAGATCGTAAACAGTATACGTCATGAATGTATCAGATACGATACTGTTTGTATAGATTGCAGCGACCAGGGCCAGAGGATAGCGCTCAATACCCTGAATTCAATACCCGAACTTCGTAAAATCCTTTCAACAGATGTCGCGGCAACGTTTACGGGCGATCCTGCAGCTAAAAGCTATGATGAAATTATCTTCAGCTATCCTGGACTGTTTGCAATAACCGTTTACAGAGTAGCACATAAACTATTCGAACAGGATGTGCCGCTTCTGCCCCGTGTCATGACAGAATATGCACACAGTGTTACAGGCATAGATATACATCCCGGTGCCAGGATAGAGGAAAGCTTTGTAATTGATCATGGAACCGGTGTGGTTATAGGGGAGACAGCCGTAATAGGAAAGAATGTTAGGATTTATCAGGGCGTCACCATTGGTGCCCTCTCCCTTCCGGATGATGCCGGCGAAAAGTATCGAGGAAAAAAAAGACATCCCACTATAGAGGATAATGCTATCATTTATTCAGGGGCGACTATTCTTGGAGGAGACACGGTTATTGGAGCACGGGCTGTAATTGGCGGAAATGTCTGGATTACAAAGTCTGTACCGCCTGACACCAAAGTTCTGCTTGAAGAGCCGAAACTGATTTATAAATAAACCCATGCAAAAGCTTTCAGACAACAGGGGGGGAGTATGACAATTTACTCAAATATAAGCGCCACAATAGGTTCAACTCCGATTGTAAGACTCAACAAGATCAGTGAGGGACTTGATGTTGAGATTCTGGCAAAACTTGAGTTTTTTAACCCTTTAGGGAGTGTTAAGGACAGGATTGCCGCTTCAATGATCGATGCGGCGGAAGCAGAAGGACTCCTGAGTCAAGAAACGCTGATTATTGAACCGACAAGTGGAAATACAGGGATAGCCCTTGCATTTATATGTGCGGAAAGGAATTACAGACTTTGCCTTACCATGCCCGATACGATGAGCATGGAAAGGAGGAAACTCCTTTCACATCTGGGGGCGGAACTTATTCTCACGCCGGGTAAGAATGGTATAAAAGGTGCAATCGAAAAAGCGAAGGAAATACTCGCCTCGGAAAAAAATGCATATATGCCGAATCAATTTGAGAATCCCGCAAATCCTAAAATTCATCGTGAAACAACAGCAGAAGAGATCTGGAGGGATACAGGCGGAAAAGTAGATATCCTTGTATCGGGTGTCGGTACCGGCGGAACCATCACAGGTATTTCACAGGCCATTAAAAACAGAAAGCCTTCCTTTAAGGCTATTGCGGTTGAGCCTTCTGACTCACCGGTGCTCTCCGGAGGAGACCCTGGACCGCATAAGATTCAGGGAATCGGAGCAGGTTTTATCCCTGGAGTTCTTGATCGATCTATAATTGATGACGTGGTGGCAGTAACAAATGAAAATGCATTTCATACCGCAAGAGAACTTGCAAAGAGGGAAGGCATCCTCTGTGGAATTTCATCCGGTGCAGCAGTTTTTGCAGCCCTTTCATTTGCGGAAAGAGAAGAATCCAAAGGAAAACAGATTGTGGTTATTCTACCGAGTACCGGAGAGAGATATATTAGCACCGAGCTGTTTACCTAGAAAATAAAGTGAAGAAAAATACCAGTTGGAGAAAAGGTGATGCCATGAGCAAAGACTATAATCTTGAAACATTATGTGTTCATGCAGGCCAAGAGCCTGACCCAATAACTAACTCAAGGGGTGTTTCTGTCCACAGAACATCTTCATACGTATTTAATAGTACCGAGCATGCTGCCAATCTTTTCGGATTAAAAGAACCGGGAAATATTTACACGCGGCTTATGAACCCTACTCAGGATGTTTTGGAAAAGAGAATTGCAGCATTAGAAGGAGGTGCAGCAGCCCTTGCCCTGTCATCGGGGACTTCGGCTGTCTATTATTCGATAATAAATATTTGTTCCGCAGGCGAAGAGATTGTATCGGCGAATAATCTTTATGGCGGTACCTACACCATGTTCGATTCTGTTCTTCCCCAGTTCGGAATTCGAACAAGATTTGTCAATCCCAGTGATCCAAACAATTTCGAGAAAGCGATTAATGAAAAAACACGTGCCCTCTATATTGAGACTATCGGAAATCCGGTACTTGAGTTTACAGATATTGAGGCAATAGCAGATATCGCACATAGCCACAATCTGCCACTTATCGTTGACGCAACTTTTACAACGCCTTATCTGTTGAGAACTATTGAGCATGGTGCGGATATTGTAGTCAACTCGATAACAAAATGGATGGGAGGCCATGGCGTAGGTATCGGTGGAGTCGTAATCGACTCAGGAAAATTTGACTGGAAAGATCCGAAATTCAAGTTGTTCAATGAGCCTGATCCAGGCTACCATGGCATCAGATATGCCCATGACCTTGGTGATCTGAATCCGATTGCTTTTATAATGAGAATGCGGCTTGTCCCGTTAAGAAACCTCGGAGCCTGTATTTCACCTGACAATGCATGGCTATTTTTGCAGGGGTTGGAGACGCTTCATCTTCGAATGGAAAGGCACTGTGAAAATGCGGGAAAAGTTGCAATGTTCCTTAAGGAGCACCCCAAGGTTTCCTGGGTGAGATATCCGGGACTTGAAGATGACCCGGCATACCCTGTCGCGAAGAGGTACCTTAAAAAAGGATTCGGCGCAATGGTGGTATTCGGCATAAAAGGCGGGATGGATGAAGGGAAGAAATTTATTGAGGGTCTCCGACTGTTTTCTCATCTGGCCAATGTGGGAGATGCAAAGAGTCTTGCTCTGCATCCGTCCAGCACTTCACATTCACAGTTGTCAGAAGAACAACAGAAGGAGGCAGGGCTAACCCCTGATCTTATCCGTCTTTCCATCGGGATTGAACATATTGATGATATCATCAATGATCTTGAGGAAGCGTTTAGAAAAATATGAACAGACTGTATTGCAGTTTCATCTTGAAACCAAACCTGAATCAGCAAGAGAAATTGTTTCCAACTGTAGCAATGAATTGGTACAATCAAAGTATATACAGACAGAAGCAGGAATCCTGTCTGCTAAACCTGAAATGTACAAATCAATTAATAGACTTATGGGAGATATTCTCTCATTTCTTATGCAAAATAAAGGCTAACAAATGCACAAGCCGGAACTTTTTCGTCGCTACGCTCCTCAAAAGTCCGGTGATGCTGGCGATGAAATTATGAAATGGCTAACCAGATCTCATGTCCATGTTGACAGCGTTGCCTGTCCATGGCTCATTTACCGATCACAACCAAATTAAAGACACTTCCATATACAGATTCTTTCCAGATATTTAAACAAAGTGAAGCTTTTATTAGATTCAAGGGGGGGCTCGGCTGATTTATATTTTGCCCACCGCAGCCATATAAACGGTAAATTCATCTGTGCCGTCAACACGAAGAAGATCATCCATGAGTTCCTGATGATAAGCAGCTATGGCACATGCACCTGCATCAATTGCCTCCACTGCCAGATACAGATTCTGACAAACATGTCCGGCGTCTAATGCAATCACCTTATGGGCAGCTGTATGATATCTCCACTCCATTCGATAGGGAATGGTGGTCCACACAAAATTTACCGGCGCCCTGCCGACAAATGATTGACCATGGGAAGCTTCGACAATATGTTTCTGCAGTTCGGAATCAGTATGTTCAAGAATAAGCTGGTGTTCAACCGCAGAATATCGGTAGATACCTGATTCCAGACCCTCTGCATGTAGGATAACCAGATATGTTTCAAAAGAATGCCTGGCGCCTGCTGAAGGCACGGTTCTTAGTGCTGTGCCGGCATTTACTATCTGCCGTATGCCCTGTGTTGCCCAGAGCAAAAATGAAAGTTCCTCGAGTGTCAAGGGCTGTTTCTTGAAAACACGATGGCTTTTTCTGTTTTTAAAAGCAGAGGTCAGGGAAATATGTTTTATCTTGCTCCATTTGTCTGGTGGCAGCAAATCTATCCGTTTTGCATTTTTGAGGAAAGACTTTTCAATTGGGGGTGGATTCAGTCCCATGCTTTGATCTGTTTTTCGAAAATCAATGGTCAATCGGACATGATCCTTCAAAAAATATCGGAATGTATCCATATCTATTTTTTTTTCAGAGGCCATTGTATTTTTCGAATTGTAAGTTTTTTCAGGGTAAAACCCTGTCCTGGAATTAAATACATATTTTATACCTTGATTACCACACTTTCAATTGTTATTTTACAAAATAACCAAGCTGGCAAAACCGGCCAAACAGATCAGATCAAAAAGACACTATAAAACTGGAGGGCGTCATATGAAAAAGAAAACACCTTCTGTCGGAGAAAAGGCTCCTGACTTTACACTGGTAACTTCCGAAAATGAAAAGTTCAAACTAAGCTCAGTTTTGGAATCCGGAAAGACCGTACTTTTTGTTTTTTACCGTGGCCACTGGTGACCTTTTTGCATCAGTCAGTTGGCTGAAATAAAGAAAAATATTAATTCTTTCAGTGAATTGGACATTGTTGTCGCGGCTATTTCAACGGATTCCATGACGCAGTCACAGGCTGTTTCTGTGGAAATGGGGCTTCCGTTTGATCTTCTTTGCGATCCGGAAAAGAATGTGATCAATGCGTACCACCTTCTCAATCCTTTTGAACACGGCGGCATAGCCAGACCTGCTATGTTTCTTGTCCTGCCATCGGGTGAAATAGCTTACAGGTCAATTGATGGAACAGCTAGGCGTGTAGACATTACCGATTTGCTGGACTACCTAAAAAAGCATGGCAAGGGGGCTTCCGGTACAAAGAAAAAATGGATAATCCCCTCACCAAAGGTTAGTTGGCAAATGGCCCGCAATTTGGTCTTAAGGGGAAATTTTGCGGACTGGAAGCATTCCCTGACCTTTCCCTATGGATTGATAAAACTTTCCGGCAAAAAAATAACAGATGCATTTTCAGGAAAAGGAACAAAGAAGAAATAAAACAGATGGGGCTTGATGAAACCATAATCAACGCAGCGAACCTGTGGAATCTCAACATAAAAACCATAGTTAAGGATAAGGAAATTGCAGGAAGTCCGGAGCGGTGTGAGTTTGGATTTGTTGTTCAGGACAGTAACAACGACCTCTTTGTTATTGAAAGCCTGCTCCATGAGGAAGTTGGCCATAAACGAAATATAATAAGCACTCTCAATTTTTTCTCAGAACAAAGGGTGAAAGAGATCCAACCTTACCTGTCAGATGTCAGGGGAGAATATATCCTTCACCATGAAAACAGGTTCTGGCAGCTTATTCCCTTTATTGACGGCGTCAGCCTGGACCGACCAAACTATGTGTTTGACAAATGGAGAGGAAAGGTACTTGCTGATTTTCTTATTCAATTAAGGGCCAAATCTGCCGGGGTTCCAAATTTCAGCACTTTCCATAGCTTTTCTATCAAAAAATATATTTATACGCTTCTTGTACAGATAAAAAAATATGAGGCGGCCCTTTTCACAGAAATCCAGCCAATTGTCGAGTTTCTTGAGAAAAGGTTCATGGAAGTTCATGATAAATTCCCCAAGGCATTTTGCCACGGAGACTATCACTCGTTAAACATTATATGGTCGTCGGACGGTATTAACGCTGTAATCGACTGGGAATTCCTCGGATATAAACCTGAGATTTACGATGCAGCTAATATGATAGGATGTATTGGTGTGGAAGCCCCTGAAAGCCTCACTCACGATTTTGTGGGTGATTTTATTTTCTATTTAAAACATGCACAAATCATGTCCGGCATGAGTTGGGAATATATTCTTGAGTTTGTAATTGCATTACGATTTGCATGGCTCTCCGAATGGCTACGCCACAAAGACAGGGAAATGATAAAGCTTGAAACAACGTATATGAAACTTCTTAAACATAATTCCGGTGATTTTCAGGATGCCTGGAGGGTTTGAGACGTTGTTAATTATGAAACAAAACTGTATCAAATGATACAGCATGGATCTTTTGGCAAATTATTTATACCTTAAAGGCGTATACTCTATTGAGGGGAAAGTGAAACACTGGCTAATGAAGGAATTTGGTGAATGTTGATAGAGGTGGAAAGTGGTTTCTAAAGATATCCTGATGCTGGGCGTTTTTGTGTTTCTATTTGTCTTGCACTTCAGTGTGCATGCCAAGAGTGAATATGAAACGGCTACATTTGCCGGGGGATGCTTTTGGTGTATGGAGAAGCCGTTTGAAGAAGTCACCGGTGTTGTGGATGTCGTTTCCGGCTATACCGGGGGCAAAAAAGAAAATCCTACCTATGAGGAGGTGTCTTCAGGCTCAACCGGCCATAACTAAATCATGGGTGGAGTGAACGAGTAGTTCACTCCGCTCAAAGATCTAAAAGGGATATCACTGGACGTTTTTTACCTTCAAAAAAATTATGGGCCTTGAGTTTATTTAATCACGCACGAAATATAATTTTCAAATCACCAATTCTGACTGAATTTTTCGTGTCCAATTTTTAAAAACAGGATTTGAAATTTACCTATGAATAAAAATAAAAAATCACAAGCCAGAATCTTCTTCCGAAATCGGGTGTCTGAAAAATAAATTACAAACATTTTATTTTTTTAGTGGGTTTTAAGACTTGACATCAAAAAAC
>CAZTYY010000055.1:9386-11734 GCA_964617785.1 uncultured Desulfobacterales bacterium
CTGTAATGGTATCTAAGTAAACGATCGTTAACAAAAGTTTTGGAGGTGACGAATCAGTACTCAAAAACGAATGAGCGCAGATAAGCGCAAGCTTGCTATCATTAAAGCCGCCAAACCCCTTTTTGCAGCTAACGGGTTTAACGGCACATCCATGAGAAAAATTGCAAACGCTGCTAATGTTTCAGGGGCACTTCTCTACAAACATTTTCCAAGTAAAAAAGCCATGCACAAAGAGATTCTATCTTACGTCGGAAAGATCTCAAACATGGCAGGAAAAGCATTCAAAGAGATGGAGCCGGGTACAGAAACACTCATTTTACTTGTTTTTTTCCTTTACCAAGCAATTTTGTTTGAAGTGCCTGGACAAGCTGAAAAGCAAAAAATGCATGAGCGTCTGCTGTTCTACAGTTTGCTTGAGGATGTGAGTTACGCGAAAATGGCTCTTGACAGGGTTTCAACAATTTTTTTAGACATTGCTCAGGCAAGTTACGATATAGCGGTTCAAGATGGTGATATTATCGAAACAGACTCCGACCATTCCAATCTTTTCTGGTTTGTTCATCACCTTGCCATGGCGTTAAACCTTTGTCATCTGTCTTCTGCACCGTCATTCTCATATGAAACGTCAAAAGAAAATCTGATAGATGATGCGATTCTTTTTGCCCTGCGCGGTATGGGATTTACAAACGATGCAATTCGTAAATATTATAACCCTAAAAAGCTGACAATTTTTGTGAGAGGGTTGTTTGCTTCGATAAAGGCCGACGGTATATAAAACAGATTAAAAAAATAGGCAAAGCAAATATTTTTTTGCATATGAGGTGAACAAACGTTTACAATTTGTTCCAACTTATAACAAAGGAGGAAAAAATGGCATTAGGAAAATATGCAGTCGATTATGAGGAGCGCGTAAATTATCCCCGCTTGCGCAAGGAACGCCTCCAGAAAGCCAAAGACGCGTTGGAAAAATCCGATGCAGGGGCAATTATCACATGGGATGAGGCCAATATCCGGTACCTGACATCTTACTATGTCACCACCCCCATGCGCCCGGCGGAAGTTCAGTGCGTATTTCTGCCGCGTAACGGGGAACCGATCCTGTTCGGCGGTGGAACACCTGAAGAAACAGAACGCCGCATGCCCTGGATGAAAGGCCGGGTGCACCCCACGATCTCTACATTTAAATTCATGGCCGCGGATGAGGACCATATAGCCGTCCTTATTTTTGTGGACGCCGTGGGGAAATTACTGGCAGAGCACGGTCTGGAGAAAGAAACGCTTGCCATTGACGGAACCGTCTGCGGACTGATTCTGAATCGGGCTTTTGACAAGGCCGGCATCAAAACAATGCATGGCAAACCTATGATGGATGCAGCCCGCATGATTAAAACCAAAGATGAGATTGAACTCATGCGCATTACCTGCGGAAATTCTGAATCAGCCTTCGCCGCCATCGTGGATGCGATCCGCCCGGGTATACGGGAATGCGACCTGGTTGGCATCGGCATCAAAGCCCTTTATGAGGAGGGCGCCGATCACACAGAGGATCTGGTTTGCATGTCCGGTTTTAATACCAATCCCTATGGCTGGTCTTTCTCCGACAAACCTCTGCGGCCTGGGGATCTGGTCTATATTGACGTGGATGGAAATTCTTACCAGGGATATAAATCATGCGTTTACCGGACGTTTTGTTGCGGCAAAGCAACTCAGGAGCAGAAAGACCTTTACTGGGAATGCTACGAGATGCTTTACGCCGGCATCAGCGTTATGAAAGATGGGGCTACCGATCACGATATATTGAAAAAGTGGCCGCAATCACCGGAGTACTGGGGGTATGACAACTGGGTAGAAGTCGGCGCTTATGCGTTTGGTCATGGGCTGGGCCTGACGTTGCATGATCCGCCGGTGATCAGTCCATATGCCAAAGCGATGGGGTTACCCCCCAATGAACTGAAGGAGGGGATGGTCATCGCGCTTGAGACCTATGCCGGTAAAAAAGGCGGCAAGCATGGTGTTCGCCTGGAAGAGAACATCCTGGTTACCAAAGATGGTTATGAAGTCCTGTCCCGCTGGCCGATTAAAGAGTTAATGGAATGCTGGCTTCCTTATAATTAGTCAGCCATGCTTAAGGGAAGAGCTATACAGGAGAATGAAACCTAAGGACTTAAACAAGAGAATTGAAATGAAAAAAAATATCTCAGTTTCAATCAAAGCCGGTGTCATAGGCGCTGTCATGGGCTTTATAATGAGCTTCCTTGTGAATTACATTATTTTACCGATGTGCCGGAAACGGCTATTGCCAATGCAGCAGGAAATGGAATCAGCGGCTTTGCAAGCGGTTTTATGGG
>CAZTYY010000055.1:11834-17253 GCA_964617785.1 uncultured Desulfobacterales bacterium
GGTTTTATGGGTTTACTGATGTACCTGAAAACATCGAAAAAGCAAGCGGACTTCTAAACGAATTAGATAACAACTTCCGACTTTGGTTGGAAAAAATCATCATTCACGTATTCCAAAAATATTTCAATTTGAGTACGGGAAGATTAAAACAAAGGAGAGGAAAAATGGCCAAATCAGTCGTTTCAATCGTAAAGGGAGATGATCCTGAAAAGATGGTTGAAGATGCGCTGGATCATCTTGGGGGCGTCACATCTTTAATTAAAAAAAATTCAACGGTGGTCTTAAAGCCGAATGCCGGTCATCCGGGACCGCCCGAGACATCTATTAATACAAGCCCGGCCTTTGTATCTGCAGTCATCAAAGCCATTCAAAAAGCAAATCCTAAAAAAATTATTATTGCAGAAGCTGCAGCCATCGGATGTGACACCATGGAGTGCCTGGAAGCCAGCGGAATTAAACAGGCTGCTATTGATGCAGGTGTGGACGACTTCATAGATATCAAAAGCGACAAGGATCTGTTGAGAATACCCATCAGGGATGCCAGATCAGCGATTCAAAAAGTGCTTCTGCCGCGCTTCCTGGTTGAAGCAGAGCATCTTGTTAATCTGCCGATTTTTAAATCGCACTGCAGTATGGTGTTTACCTGCGCACTTAAAAACATGAAAGGTGTGGTTCAGGACAAGGTTCATTACCAGATGCATCAGACTAATCTGGCCGAAGCCATGATGGATATCTGGTCGGTGATTAAGGCGGATTTGAATATTGTGGATATGATCCGTCCTGCCGAAGGTTTCGGGCCGCATTTCACCATGCCCACCGATTTCGGATGTGTTTTAGCCGGAAAGGATCCCGTGGCGGTTGATGCCACAGCCTGCCGTTTGACCGGCCTGGATTTAGGAATAGTCCCTTATTTTGGTCCTGCGAATGAACGAGGACTCGGTAATTTCGAAGAAGACAGTATCGAAATTCGTGGACGCAGTATCGAAGAAATCCGCCGTGTTTTTTGGTTTCCTTATCTGGAAGGTTTCGACAAATACAAGGAATACACGATCGACACCATCGGAGCTTGCAGCAGTTGTATGGCCCTGGTCGGGCTGACCATGGAAAAGCTCAAATCACTCAACCAGTATGACGATAACAGCGACGTGACAATTCTGGTCGGCCGTAAAAAGGAAATCCCTGAAGGAATCCCGCCGGAAAAGCTGATCCTGGTAGGTGATTGCCTGAAAAAGTTTAAAAAGAAAGGCCTTCATGTGGAAGGCTGCCCGCCGGGTGAACCGGCCCCCCACTGGGCGATTGTGGATCGGATGACTGCGGAAGGCATCGATATTTCAGATCCTGAAATATTTAGTATCGTCAGAGGCAGGATGGAGGAAGAAGCGTTTCCATTCATAGAGCACATGATCAAACTGAAAGCAGAACATGACAAGCAACATAACAAAGAATTATAAATTTATTAACTTGGAGTAAATCAAATGGAACTATCTCAATTTTCGTTGGAAGGAAAAGTAGTATTAATAACGGGCGGCAGCCGGGGCATTATTCCATCGCAAAAGCGGGTGTTATCATGGCCACCAAGGTAATGGCTCTTGAGTGGGCGGAGCACAATATCAGGGTGAATTGCATCGCACCGGGTGCAATTGAGACACTCCTGTATGATTCAATTTTCAGTGGTTTGGGCGAAGAAGCGGGTAAAGCGAAAGAAGCTTTTGCGGCCACGATCCCCCTGAAAAGAGCAGGAGATCCCCGTGAGATTGCTGACGCGGCAATTTTTCTGTCATCTCAGGCATCAAGCTATATGACCGGGCACGTATGAGCTGGCCTTTTTTACTTATACGTCAGATCCCCCAGCCGATTATCTCCTGCATACACGGCGCTGCGTCAGGCATGGGGTTTTCCATAGCCATGGCATCGGACCTTAGAATTCTGGCTGATAGTGCCAAGTTTTCTGCGTCATATATTAATATTGGTGGATGTTCCGGAACAAGTACTTCACCCATGCTGTCCGTTTCTTTTCTAAGTTTCATTTAAGAACCTTTTTCCATTGGTTTACCGAGTATGCGTTTCATAAGAAAGGGCAAGGCTACTTTTCTTCAGCAAAATAAACTATTACATACTATACCATATAAGCTCATATAAAAAACATGACTTTTTTGGATTAAGATTACGATTAGGAGTATGATTAAGGTGTTTTATAGATATTGCCTTTTTGAACAATAAATGTTTATTGTACTCTCAAACCATAAACTCACCCAATTTATATTAGGCAAACTATAAGGTCGTTGACATGCGTTGGAAACAATTTTTTACTCCTGCAAAATCATTTACTTCTGATGAGGCGCGCCGGTTCATGAGTTCGAAAACACTGGACGAGGTGAATCTTGTGGATGTCCGTCAACCCTCTGAATATGAATCCAGCCATATTCCAGGGAGCAAATTGATACCGCTTCCCGAGCTTTCCGGGAGAATGGATGAGCTTGATCCTAAAAAGCCGACAATAGTGTATTGAGCAGTGGGGGCGGTTTGGCATTTGCAATTAAAAATTATATAGATTTGAAGTTTATGAGGAAGTTTCAAGCAATCGAATGATGGCTGCGTAAAAATCTGATTCAGTCACTCCGGCGAAAACCGGAGTCCAGAATCTATTAAAATGACTGGATAGCGCAAAGGTTGCGCCTTCGGCTTGAAAACCGGCACTACGTATCCGGCTTTCGCCGGAATGACAATAAATGGGGTTTAAGAAGTTATAAATCGCATTTGGTAGGATATGAGTTCAAACAAATTCAGCAAGAAAATCAGGATAAACGCCCCGGTGGAAGACGTCTTCAAGTGGCACGCAAGGCCGGGTGCCATTGAACGGCTCAGCCCGCCGTGGGATCCTTTGAAGGTTCTTTACCGCTCCGGAGGCATTGAGCAAGGGGCCGAAGTTAAGTTGAGGATGAAGGCAGGACCGTTTCCCTATACCTGGTTTGCAAAACATACGGAATACAAGGAAAATAAAATTTTTCGGGACAAACAGGTCAAAGGGCCTTTTTCCGAGTGGATTCATACACACCGATTCGAACCGAAAGGAGAGGCCGCATGTATTCTGGAAGATAGTATTGAATATAAGTTGCCGTTTCACTCTGTTTCAAAACTTCTCGCCCAAGCCATCATCCATAAAAAGCTTGAAAGGATATTTCACTACCGCCATAAGATTACCGCCCATGATGTGTGCCTGCATCATGAAAATAATAGTCTAAAACCAATGACTATTCTGATATCCGGAGCCAGCGGTGTTATAGGATCAGCGCTTATTCCTTTTTTGACAACCGGCGGTCATCGTATCATCCGACTTGTTAGAAGACCCGTGGAAAATCCAGGAGAAGAGGTGTTTTGGGATCCTGTCTCAGGAGAACTCTCTCTTGAGGGTGTGGAACAGATTGATGCAGTGTTGCATCTCGCAGGAGAGAATCTGGGAAACGGAAGATGGACGGAGGCCAGGAAAAAGAAGTTCATTGAAAGCCGTGTAAAAGGAACCGGTCTCATCGCAAAAACAATAGCTTCCTCGGGCCACTCGCCCAACGTAATGATTTGTGCTTCAGCAATTGGTTTTTACGGGAACAGGGGGGATACGATTCTTTCGGAACAAGATGGGTCGGGAGATGATTTTATCGCTACACTGTGCCGGGAATGGGAAGATGCCGCGCATCCCGCCAGTAAAAAAGGAATACGGACTGTTTTCTTAAGAATCGGTGTTGTGCTGTCACCCATAGGTGGTGCATTGCATCGGCTGTTGATGCCGTTTAGTTTCTGCCTGGGCGGGAAAATAGGCTCGGGCAGGCAATACATCAGCTGGGTGGATATGGAAGATGTTATTGGCTCGGTGTATCATGTGCTTACCAATACAGGTGTAGAAGGGCCCGTAAATGTGGTGTCGCCTAATCCGATTACAAATATAGAGTTTACAAAATCCCTTGGCCGCATATTATCCCGCCCGACACCGCTGCCCATACCTGCCTCTGTAATAAAAATGGGTTTCGGACAGATGGGAAGAGAAATTTTGTTGTCAAGCACTCGAGTAATACCCGACGTTCTGATGAAGAGCGGTTATAATTTTAGACATCCCGAACTTGATACGGCATTGAAGCACATGCTTGGAAAGAGTGGATCATGAGTACAGGTTTTAAAATCGTCATTGCAGTTCTGATGTCCGTTGCATTATTTTTTGGATTTCTTCACTTGTTCTGCCCGAATGTCGAATATAACTTTGAGAGACTGCACGTCTTTCTTTTTAATCTTTGTTGCGGCGGAACCATCATTTTATATTATACGGAAGCAAGAAAGCGACTTTCAGGAATGACATTTCTTCTTGTAACCGCTGTCACCGGCATAGCGTATATCTTTTTTGAACTGACATCAGACTACAGCCCTGACAAAGATAACTGCATGAACAGTCAGGGCGGAGATGAAAAACATTATGAGGAGCCGTTAGCCTACAAAGGAAGCAGTTAATCTGTTTTTATTGCCAATCAGGAGAGGAAATGGACATAATAGAAGCCATTGAAGAGAGAAAAAGCATTCGAAAATTTAAACCTGATACCGTATCAAAGGAAGTGCTTGAAAACATACTTAAGGCTGCGGTGAGGGCACCTTCTGCAGAAAATATTCAACCCTGGGAGTTTGTTGTTCTTACCGGGGAGATTCTTGCCAAAATAAAGAATGCCTGCATTGACAAAGTGAGAAGCCAGTCATTCCCGCCAAAAGAGATGGAACGGTTGCTGGTTGAAAGACCAAAGGGAAGTGTCTTTCGGGAACGGCAGATTGAAATTGCCAAACAGCTTTTTCGTCTGATGGAAATTGAAAGGGAAGATAAACAGAAAAGAGCAGAGTGGCTGGAAAGAGGTTTCCGGTACTTTGATGCACCGGCTGCGATTATTATTACGGCAGATCAATCCCTCCCTATTCACGGTACTTTTTTTGACATTGGTGCGGTAGCGCAGACCATTTGTCTGGCCGCCCTGAAATTCGGTCTCCATACCTGTATAGAAAACCAGGGTGTAACTTATTCAGATGTCATCCGGGAGTTTGCAGATATTCCCATGTCCAAACAATTGATTATTTCAATCGCAATTGGCTACCCGGACTGGGATTTTCCGGCCAACCAAGTAAAAAGTACCAGGGAACCTATCAAAAATACCGTAACATGGCACGGTTTTTAATTTCTTTCAGGCGTTAGTTCCTCTTGATGTCTGCAAATCGTCATTCCGGCGAAAGCCGGAATCCTGAACTCTGAACTGGATGCCGGATCAAGTCCTGTCCCTCGCAAATATTAGTACCTATCGAAAATATAGGTAATTTTGACAAACCCACATTTTTTGGAGGCCTCTTTTGAAAAAGAAGCTACAAGAAATGTAGAATATTATTTACTGTATAATAT
>CAZTYY010000056.1:0-8960 GCA_964617785.1 uncultured Desulfobacterales bacterium
AACGAGGTCTGTTATATAACGATCAATTTACAACTGTATATCCTGCAAAAGTCACTGCCGATTTTACTTGGTCAATAATACTGTTGTCGGTAATCTCAAAGGTTACTTTTTTCCCGTCAAGATCAACCGATACGTTTGATGTACCGCCAATACCTTCTACAGCTTTCCGCACCGAGTTTGAGCAGTGCGAGCAGGTCATTCCTGACACGTTTAGTATAATTTTTTCAGCCATATCAACACCTTTCCTTTTTATTCGGTCAATGATATTTTTATTGATATAAAACCATCCCAGCATCACTCCAAGAACTACTGAGCCTCCAAGCCTTAGCCATTCAGGAAGCATTTCCATATCATGCAGCATAATTATTTTATTAAAACCGTATTTTGCCACAAAAAGATTTAACATGTATCCAAGAGACAGGCTCGCTATTGAAATTACAGCAAGATATACTATTGTCGATTTTTTACCGATCACACCTATGATTGCCGAAATGCTTATGGCGTTTGTTGCCGGGCCGGTTAAAAGAAACACAAGCGCAGCACCCGGTGACATTCCCTTCATGATAAGTGATGCGGCAATAGGAGTAGAAGCTGATGCGCAGACATACATGGGTATTCCGATTACAAGCATCAACAGCATGGAAAGAAAATCACTTCCCATGTATGTTTCAAAAAAACCATCAGGAACGAACAGGGCGATGAACCCTGCGATCACTATGCCGACAAGAAGCGGATTGGCAATGGAGCCAAGGAGCTCGTATTCCATGTAGTTGAAAATAGACCTGGTACGAGCCTTGATACTCTCCTTATTGTTATTAATATACATCGGAAGCATGGTTCCATTCTCATTTTTCCCGATTATATTGACTAATATACCAGCTGCTAAAGCAGTAATCAGGGATGTGATAATCCTGAACACTCCGAACACCCAGCCCAAAAGGGAATACGTTATCATAAAACTGTCTGCTCCGACTTGAGGTGTTGCAATCAGAAATGATACTACCGAACCCTTTGAAGCACCGCTGTTTTTTATTGATACAGCAACCGGAACCACACCGCATGAACAGATCGGAAGCGGAATACCGAACAGGGTCGATTTTATTACAGAACCCAATGAATTTTTTCCTAAATGGCGTCTTACTATTGATTCAGGAAACAGGATGTGAAGAATTCCTGCTACTAAAAATCCGAAAAGAAGATAGATTGCAACCTCGTTATAAAAAATTCCAATCTCTTTTATAAGATTTATTAAAAATTCCATCAGTTAAACTCCTGTTCACTATTCGCTGTATCAGCTTTTTCCGTATTTGTAGATTGTTTCAATGAGTTCATTAATCATTTCCTGGCCTTGGCCATGAGTAATGGCATTTGTAACACAGCTTTCAACATGCCGTTTCATAATTATACTGGCAACCCCACTTAGTGCCTTTTCTGCGGCTGTAATCTGATTAATTATATCAATACAGTACTTTTCATTATCAACCATTTTCATGATACCTCTAATCTGTCCCTCAATCTTTTTCAGCCGTGTTACGGCATTTATCTTAGTCGCTTCGTTAATCATACATCCCCCTGTTCAACATTCTATATCTGTTATTAAACAGTCGCATATTGTATAAATAAATTAAAACAATGTCTTGTGTCTAATAACCCTACCCCGGTAGGGTACCCATATAGTAATTCATGTTTTATAAACTGTCAAGGCTTGTGACTCTGCTTCCCCGAAAACTGATCCAGACATAGAGAGAGAAATTTGATATATAGTCTGGTAAAAGTATGGCGGTCAGGATGAAAAGAAAGCGTTACAGTCCGGAACAGATTATAGCCATGTTACGGGAGGCTGAGGTTAAAATTGCTCAAGGGATGGCAGTAGGAGAAGTGAGTCGTCAATTGGGGATTCCTTTCTCCAACGACAATAGGTTTGTTCTGCAAAGCAAGGTCTTTTCAGCTCTTTTATTTGACAATATCATCAACTACAAATATTCTTCTTAGAATGTCACAATTTTCAATACAATATCGAATTAAATTAATGCCGAACAGATACTGCTAAAAACTATAAGGATTCTATTGCGCAGACCAGATACAAATCAGACAACAGCTTTGTATACTAAAGATTTATCAAGGCGGTATGGTGATTTGATAGCTGTTAATCAATTGACGTTTTCTGCCAATTTCAAGGAGATTCTATTTTTGCTCGGTCCGAATGGTGCGGGGAAGACGACCCTTATTAAAATGATATGCGGCTTGCTTAAGCCTGATTCAGGATCAGTGAGCATCATGGATTTGGATAATCAGACACTTGATTCATTTCAGCGTACGAACATCGGGTATTGCCCGCAGCACCTTTCCCTCTGGCAGGATTTAACATGTCATGAACAGCTTGTTTTCATGGCAGAAATGTATGGATTGCCATCTGACAAGATAAAAAAAATGGTTAAGACTCTATTGGATAATTTATACCTTAGTGGCAAGGAACACGAACTCGCAAACAAACTTTCCGGAGGTATGCAGCGATGTCTTAACCTGACTTTAGCCATGGTTCATGATCCAAAAATCCTAATACTGGATGAACCATTTGCTGAGCTTGATATCAAAAGCCGATTTCACCTGAGAAAAATAATTCGCTCTTTTGCACATACGCAAGGCAAAGCTGTAATAATATCAACGCATAATATTGACGAAGCTGAGAGACTGGCTGATCGTGTGGCAATCATGGATCATGGAGTTCTATTGAAAATAGATACTCCGTCTGCATTAAAATCCAAAGGAAAATCTTCAAGTATTATTGAGATTACCATGCCGGAAGCAACAGATCAAATCATTAATAATGCCGTTAGAACGGTCTCAAAAATAACGACAGATGTGATTCGTCTTCACGACACTCTGATAATTAATACCGATAAAAATGATGAATTAATTGGACAGGTACACCAAGCACTAAACAAACAAGCCTTTAAATCATTTGAGGTCAGAATCCGCGAACGTTCTCTTGAAGATTTATTCGTAGAACTCACCGGCCGGAGATTGAATGTATGAGGGCAATTTTAATTTTTAAGAAATGCATGCGCCAACAGCTTCGGGATCGTTTAGGATTAGCACTCTCTTTATTGACCGCGCCCTTTTTTGTGGTTCTGTATTGGATGTTTTTCAGCGAACAGCTCATTACTTGTAATATTATAGTGTGTAATAAAGACGTCACAATTTCATCTGGTTCAAAAACGGTTAATTATGGTCAAGAAATAATTAATAGCATGACAAAACTTACCTCGGAAGACGGTAGTAAAAGTTTTCATGTTACAGTTGTGGATGATCCATCGAAATTCAAGCATCAGCTTTTAAATGGTAAGGCGATCGCAGGGGTCATAATACCGCCAAAATTCTCATCCGCTATTGAAAATGAACATTCTGTTCCTGCAACTGTTTCTTTAACGGGAAACAGCACCCTTCCCTTATATTATGTTACTAAATCACTCATCAAGCAGGTCTTGGAAGAGTACGATACTAAAAAGTCGCAATTTTCTCCTTCAATAATATTAGAAGAAAAGCCACTCGGCCTTTCTTCCGCACGCACTCCATTTGAAGCATATGTTCCAGGGCTCTTGGTTTTTGCAGTTATAATGCTAATTTTTTCTTCTTCAATGGCAGTGGCACGGGAGATAGAGGCCCGCACTTTAGATAGGCTCAAAATGACTCCGGTAACTTCACTGGATCTTCTTAGCGGTATGAGTGCCGTACAAATTATTCAGGGTCTGATTTCTGTTTTGTTGACATTTACGGCAGCATGGATATTGGGTTTCCGAAGTGCCGGGTCAATTACTCTTGCATTTATGGTTTCCGGTATTGCTTGCTTTGCAAGTGTTGGCATAGGTATGATAGTGGCCAGCATCTCACGGGGTCAAACCCGGGCATTTCTTATTTCCAGTGTGGCAATGTTCATGCTAATCCTGTTTTCCGGCATTATTTTTCCACGACCTGAAGTAAACCTGTTAGAAATAGGCGGTTATTCTATCAATCTTTTTGATTTTCTACCCACTACTCATATGGGAATAGGTCTGGAAAAACTGTTGACACTGGGAGTATCGCCTTTCGATGTTGTGTATGAAATAGGAGCGCTTCTCCTTCTTTCAATCTTTTATTTTGGAACAGGTGTTTTTATTTTTAACCGATTTAGTGTAACTTTTTCCCAATGATTATGGAGATTTAATGAAACCAATTAGGGCCTGGCTAAAGGCCTCGCGTCTTCAGTCTCAGAGTTATATTTTTCTTCCGATTTTATTTGGTCAAGCCTATTATGTATTTCAAGGCCATAAATTGAATTGGACAATACTGGTTATTATGATTCTCTTTGGACTTTTTGACCAGTTTTATATTGTCTTTGCAAATGATTATGCGGATTTTGAAACAGACTGTCAAAATACAACCTTCAACATTTTTTCAGGAGGATCACGCGTGCTGGTTGATGGTGATCTCATGCCTGAGCAGCTTAAAAAAGCTTCCTTAAATACGGCTGGTTTGTGTATTCTCTGTGGGATAACACTGACTTTAATTTATCAGCGAATGCTTGCACTTCCAATAATTATTATAGCCCTCGGACTTATTTGGATGTACAGCTACCCCCCTGTCAAGCTTTCATACCGGGGCGGCGGTGAAATATTACAGATGCTTGGTGTCGGATTGTTGCTACCTCTTTTAGGATATTACGCTCAGTCTGGAGAGCTAAACGGTTTCCCATTGATATTGCTATTTGTAATCCTTCCAACCCAACTGGCATGTGCAATGGCCACTTCTTTGCCTGACGAACCTTCTGACAGACTGTGTGGGAAACATACATCGACTGTACTTTTAGAATCCAAGGTTACAAAATATTCGATAATTGGGTTAAATATAATAAGTATAATCGTTTTTCCTTTTGTAACCTGGCTTCCGCCCGGAGACATACAAATTTACATGATCCTTTTAATTCCCGTACTGGCAAGTGTTTCTCAACTTTTTTTCATCAATAGCAACCCCGGAAGTTTGAAGCTAACCATTTTTGTCTTTTTGGCAGTGCTGACAACTTTGAGTTTCATGGGGGGTATGGCTATATCATTGTTCTGCTAAATTATGACCTACAATTTCCTCATACTATCGCTCCTTTTTCTGATTCCAGGTATTATAATTTATATACTAAGAAGAGATTTGCGTGAAGTGATACACGTTATGGCGTTTTGCTCCATTCCATTTGCATTCACCGAGCGCTTTTTTTATCCCTCATATTGGGAGCCTGTATTTCTTTTTGACCTTGCTGACAAAATTGGATTTGGAATAGAGGATATGCTTTTTGTTATCGGCCTTTCGGCATTTACTTCAACCGCATATGCATTTTTCTTTGGCGCTAGATACTGCATCGTCAATGAATTCGACTTATTTTCTGTTATTATTAAGGGGCTTACAGTCCTCGGAACGGCATTTTTATTGATTTCATTAGTGGCTTTGCTAAACATTGAAATGATATATGGTTCATTTGGCATAATGCTGGGAATAAGCTGTTTTATTTTTATAGCCCGAAAGGATTTGCTGATGCCAGGTTTGATAGGCGGCATGTTATCTACAACAGTTTATTCATTCTTGTGTCTTTGCTTAAATGCATTAATCCCCGGCATTTTCAAACTGACATGGCATACTGATCAATTTCTCAATGTATTTATTATGGGAATTCCGCTTGAAGAACTTATATATGGATTTTCTTCCGGAGCGATTGCAACGGCTTTCTATCCCTATGTGCTCTCCAAGCGTTTTGATAAAATCTAAGAGCTGGGGACGAAATAAATATTGGCGATTGTATTTATGATACACTTTCGTTTCATATACTGTCTCGCCATTGAAGACTTAATGTAAAAATAAAATCTAAATCTCCGTAAAAACTATGTCGACAGGCTGTCTTTATCATTCAGCCATTTATGGCACGGTTTTTGATATTAGAATTAATATTAAATTTGATATTATAAGCAAATAAACAATCTGTATGGAGGAAAGTATGAAAATTAAAATTGAAAAAAACCTTGTTGAGTTTGCACCTGAGAACGCTGATGAAAAATCAAAGATAGAGGCTCTCTGGAAGCTTATGGTTGACTGTGTCAGATTTAATAAAAAGCTTGTTCCTGTTGGAGAGTATATCCCCCAGAAAAATGATTTTGCGAGATTTGTAATTGAAGGCGAAACAGGCGGAGGCACTGACGAATACCCTGAAGTATATGTTGATGAGGATTGCCGCTGCTATTGCCAGACATGCAATAAATATGTTGAGCTTAAAAAAGGTGACAGGATACCCCCCTGCTGCGGAAAACTCATGGAAGTATTGGATTAAAATTTTTCCATAATTTTAAGCATGGGAGAAGTGAAATATGGCCGTAGATATTACTGTTAAAGTCGGTGGTGAAGCCGGCCAGGGGATTCAGACAGTGGGAGACCTTCTTGCCCTTGTCTGTCGGAAGGCTGGTTTCTATGTTATGGCCATAAACGATTTTGAGTCCCGTATTCGAGGCGGCCACAGTTTCTTCCAAATTCGTATCAGCGACAGGCCTATATATGCTCCCCACCACGAGACACACCTGCTTATCGCACTGGACCGAAAAACCTATGAGCTTCATAAGGGTGCAATTGTTGAAGACGGGCTTGCCATAATTGATATTAAGGAGGATGAAAAAGAAGAGGACCAGTTGCCTGTCCCAATCGAGGCACTTGCCGTAAAAGCCGGCGGGAAAATAACCTCGAATACGGTTGCCGCAGGAGCATGCCTTGCACTTCTTGGTGCGCCTTTTGAAATTTTAAAAAGTATCTTAAAGACGCGTTTTGGAAAAAAGGGCGATGAGGTTCTTGAAAAAAATCTTTTGGCTGCAAAACTTGGATACAAGTCTGTTCAGGACCTTGATTTTAAGTGGTCATTTGAATGGCAATTAAAAAATGAGAAAGGGGCCCTTATTAATGGCTCCAAAGCCATTGCGCTGGGTGCGCTGGCAGCTGATTGCCGGTTTGCAGCTTTTTATCCAATGTCGCCAGCCACCGGGATAATGACTAACCTGGCGACCTTCACAGATGATTTCCCGCTTTTCCTGGAACAGGCCGAGGATGAAATTGCCGCGATCAACATGGTTATCGGTGCATCATTTGCAGGAGCAAGGTCAATGACAGCGACATCAGGCGGAGGTTTTTGTCTAATGACCGAGGGGCTTGGTCTTGCCGGTATAACCGAAACTCCGATTGTTATAGTAAATGCTCAAAGACCGGGACCTGCCACCGGCCTGCCAACCCGTACGGCACAGGGAGACCTTCTCTTTGTTATCAATGCATCCCAGGATGAGTTCCCGAGGTTTGTGTTTTCACCTGGAACGCCTGTGGAAGCATTTGAACATATGATCAGGGCTTTCCATCTGGCTGAAAAATTTCAGGTGCCGGTAATCGTACTGACAGATCAAACTTTAAACGATTCTCTTTATATTGCGGAACAGGCACTTTCTGCTCCAGCTGATATCGAAAAATTTGTTGTCGATGATTCCCAGATAGCCGAACCTTCAACTTACAGGCGCTTCGAAATTACCGAAAGCGGTGTTTCGCCACGCGCGTTACCCTGCAAAGGTAAAGCGCTGGTCGTTGTTTCAGGAAACGAGCATCAGGAAGACGGCCATATCAGTGAGGCGATAAAAGATCGTGTCAATATGGTGAATAAGCGTAACTCAAAGGTTCCTGCGATGCTCAAAGAAATGCGTAAGCCGGAAATGTATTGGGGAGAAAGCGATATGCTGCTTGTGGGATATGGCTCAAGCAAAGGCCCTATCTCTGAAAGTGTGGATTTGCTAAGAAAAGAAGGTGTCAACATAGGATGTATGCACATATCTGATATCTGGCCGTTCAAGGCTGATAAAATTCAGGGGATACTTGCTGCCTGCAAGCGATTTTTTACCGTGGAGCAGAATTCCACTGCTCAACTGGGCAGGCTTATTAAAGAACAGACAGGGCTGTCTTCTGATGGGGCTATACTGAAATATAATGGTCGGCCTTTTTTTCCAAAAGAAATTGTAGAAGGTTTAAAAACATATGTAAGCTGATCCAAATATGATCCGAATCTGATTTAGGCGGAGCAATGATATGGTAACCATAAAAGATTACGAATGCTCATTTGAAAACAAGTGGTGCCCCGGGTGCGGCAATTTTGACATCCTGGATTCAATGAAGGACGCTTTTATCGATCTATCCATATCACCTGAAAAACTTCTTCTAATTTCTGGGATCGGACAGGCAGCTAAAACACCCCACTTTTTAAAGTGCAACATGTTCCATTCCCTGCATGGCAGAGCGCTGCCTATTGCTACAGGCGCTAAAATAGCAAACAATGATTTAACCATAGTGATAAATTCAGGTGATGGTGACTGCTATGGAGAAGGTTGCAACCATTTCATAAGCGCGATAAGACGCAATATTGACCTGACACTCCTGGTTCATGACAATAAAGTTTACGGACTCACAAAGGGTCAGGCATCACCTACAACAGACCCGGGCATTATGACAAAACACCAACCCCATGGCGTGATAATGGAACCTTTTAATCCTCTGGCTGTGGCGCTTTCCCTGAGAGCAGGGTTTGTTGCCCGCGGTTTTTCCGGAAACAAAAAACAACTCGCCGGCTTGATCGCGGAGGGGATACAATATAATGGCTTTGCATTGATTAACATTTTACAGCCCTGTGTTTCTTTCAACCGTACCAATACATATGGCTGGTACAACAAGCGGGTCTATGATCTCAAGGCAGAAAACCATGTTGTGGATGATTTTCAAAATGCAATGAACCTGGCCTTCCAGTGGGGAGATAGGATTCCCACCGGAATTATATATAAAAAGGAAAAGGCTTCATACACAGACAGGATCAATGTGTTAAAAAACGGTCCGATTATCGAACAAAAATATAATCCTGAAAAGATTAAATC
>CAZTYY010000056.1:9060-17149 GCA_964617785.1 uncultured Desulfobacterales bacterium
AGACTGCTATACAGGGGATATCCTGCAAAAGACCTTGCCCATGGAACCAGTTTTGAAGAAGTTATATTTCTTCTTCTCTACGAGAGGCTGCCTGACAAAAAAGAACTGGCAGACACCAAAGCTCTTATAGCAAATGAAATGCAAGTGCCGCAAGTCGTGCTGCAAGCTCTGGAATCGAGCCCAAAAAATGCTCTGCCGATGGATATTTTACAAACAGGTGTTGCAATGCTTGCACAACATGACCCTGATGTCGCTGAATATTCTAAAGAGGCTGCTTTGCGCATGGGGTTTCGCCTGATTGCAAAAATGCCTACCATTGTAACGGCCTGGAATAGAATCCGGGAAGGAAAATCTCCTGTAGCGCCGGATCCTGAACTAAGTCATGCTGCAAACTTTTTATATATGTTGACCAATGAAAAGCCCGACGATGACATCATTGCTTTTTTTAATACAGGTCTTGTGCTTCATGCAGAACATTCTTTTAATGCATCAACTTTTTCAGCCAGGCAGGTGGCATCTACAAGAGCCCATATGTATTCGGCAATAGCTGCGGGTATCGGGTCTCTCTCCGGTGAACTGCACGGTGGTGCAAATACACGCGTGATGCAGATGTTGATGGAAATAGGCTCAACCGATAAAGTTGATGGCTATGTTAACAATATTCTTAAAACCGGCGGAAAAATAATGGGGCTTGGCCATGCTGTATATCAGACTGACGATCCACGGGCTTATATCCTTGCTCCCATGTCCAAACAGATGGGCGAAAAAACCGGAAACCCTAAATGGTACGAGCTGTCGAAACTGCTTGAACAAAAGGGAAAAGAAGCCTTTAAGCAAGAAAAGGGGAAAGAAATCTATGTGAATGTCGATTTTTACAGCGCCTCCCTTTATTACTATATGGGCATCCCAGTAGATCTTTTTACACCTGTTTTTGCTGTATCCAGGATTGCAGGCTGGGCAGCACATGTAATTGAAGAGCAGTTTGGCGGCGCTGCCTCTAAGCCCGTACTTTACAGGCCTGATGCGGAATATGTGGGTGACTATTGCGGACCTGATGAATGCTCTTTTGTGCCGCTCGAGGACAGATAATATTTTACAATTTATGCGATATCAAAAAAAGGACGAAACTGATCTTAAAAGAATATACAATAGATACAACAAGCGTAGGTATGTCCACCCGGACCCACTGGAGTTTCTTTATTCTTACAAAGATATTAGGGATCGTGAGATTGTCGGCCTGATAGCATCTTCAATAGCCTATGGCAGGGTTGCCCAGATTCTTAAAAGTGTATCATGGGTACTGAATGCAATAGAGAATTCACCTTATTCTTTTCTTCAGAATGAAACATATAAAACCCTTTCTGATAAATTCTCAGGCTTCAAACATCGATTTGCCACAGGAAAACACCTTGCAGCTCTACTTTTTAGTACACAAAAAGTGATTAGACGATTTGGTTCCCTTAATGAATGCTTTAAATCAGGAATGACTGAGGATGATAAAAACATAATCCCTGCTATGACATTTCTTGTAAATCAGCTTACATCAAGGAATTACAGTTTCGGACATCTTTTGGCCAACCCTAAAAAAGGAAGTGCGTGCAAAAGAATGAATCTTTTTCTAAGATGGATGGTAAGAAAAGACAGTGTCGACCCTGGCGGATGGAAGGGAATCGATAAATCAAAACTTATTATACCTCTTGACACTCACATGCATAAGATCGGTCTGCACTTTGAGTTTACTTCACGAAAACAGGCAAACATGAAAACAGCTACTGAAATAACAGAAGGGTTTAAAATGTTTTCCCCAAAAGACCCTGTAAAATATGATTTTGCACTGACAAGATTTGGAATCAGGGATGATATGGATATTGAAACTTTATTTTCAAGATAACAAAAAAAACTTTTTACTTTTCTTTCCACCAGCCTTTTGCAATATGAGCATCTTTTTCCTGTTCGGCAATTTTTTTTATGCGGTGGGCAGAATCTAGTAAAATCCCGTAAAGGATTCCACATCCAACATCCTCTCGGTCAGCATCTCCTTTAATAGCAAGTTTTATCATCTCACTTGTTATCTTTAGAGTCGATCGGATATTGTTATCGCATTTTTTCACATTAACAACTCTTCCCTGTTTTAGCGTTTGTTTTAATTTAACTGGGATACTTGCAGATTCTAAATTAGACATCATTGCCCTCTATCTTTTTTTTAAAACGTACGTATTCTTATTCTTTTTTAATAAGCAATCAATTATTATGCCAAAAATTTCTATTTTTATAAAAACGTCTAACCGCCTGGTTTATCCCTTATATCTCCCTTAATCTGGAAAGTTTTTTATGTCTCAAATTTCAAGTGCGAGACAAAAATGTATTAGATGCATTGAGACGTTCGCGAATTTTTTACACCTGTGCTATGTAGAAATAATGGTCACAGCTAATGATACCAATAATACATTCTCAGGCCTCCACTGGCCCGAACTTACTCAAGGCAAGCTGGTTAAACGATACAAAAGGTTCCTTGCGGATGTGGAACTCGAAGACGGCCGAACCGTAACAGCTCATTGCCCAAACTCAGGTTCAATGAAAACATGTGCTGAACCCGGACGGACAGTTTATATCTCGTATCATAATAACCCGAAACGAAAGCTTAAATACACATGGGAGTTAATCGAAATGCCTGACTCCCTTGTCGGTGTAAATACATTGGTCCCTAACCGGCTTGTGTCTAAATCGATCCAGGCGGGCAATGTAGAGGAGCTCACCGGATATGACAATATTGTTCCGGAGATTAAGACCAGCAAAGGCACCAGGCTCGATCTCCTTCTTTCAAATGGCGAAAGCGACCGGTGTTATGTTGAAATAAAAAACTGTTCTCTTGTCAAAGATAAAATTGCGTTCTTCCCGGATGCGGTAACAACAAGAGGGCTCAAACATCTTGTTGAACTTCAAAGTCTTCTGGCAACCGACTGCAGGTCTGTGATCTTTTATCTTGTACAAAGAATGGATGCCTGCCTTTTTAAACCCGCAGCCCATATTGATGATGCTTATGCACGGGAACTTATGAAAGCCGAAAAAAATGGTGTTGAAATTCTCGTTTATGATGTTGTCATTGATCTTAAAAAAATCTTTTTAGGAAAGAAACTCCCTTACAAACTATAAACGTAGCTTCTCAAAAAGACATTCTTTCCCCGAGTTATTAAGAAGTTGCCTGCAATTCAAAAACAAAATATCAATGTCTCCCACAATGTGGTACTTCCTGGCACGTTTTTTGAATCATTAAAACCGAGACATCAAAACAATGCTCATCCATGAAGGGAGGAAAATATGGAAAAGAAGAAAAGCGATAAAGATAAAAGGATAGCTCCTCGCGAGGTTACCATTTGTGAGGCAACCGCGCAGATGCTGGAAAAAGCCCAAAGAGACGGCGTGGAAACCGCCTTTGACAGGGCAGCATCCATGAAGGCATGCCCCATCGGTGCGGATTCAGCATGCTGCAAACACTGCGCAATGGGACCGTGCAGGCTCAATTCCAAAGATCCTTATGGAAAAGTGGGAGTATGCGGTGCGGATATTGATACAATAATGTCCCGAAATTTTGCCAGGATGGTTGCATGCGGGACAGCCGCTCATACCGACCACGGAATGGCAATGCTCGGTCTTTTCAGGGAGGTTGTAAACGGGAATATAAAAGATTACAAAATTAAAGATCCCATTAAACTAAAGGCGGTTGCCGAATCGATCGGAATAGAAACCAAAGACAAAAGTGTTAAAGATATAGGACTGGAGCTTTACAAAGAGCTTGAGAGAACCTACACCCAGATAGAAGGAGAGATACCATTTGCCAAACGGGTTCCTGAAAAAACCCTGGAAACCTGGAGAAAGCTGGGTATCGTTCCGCGTGGCGCCATGCGTGAAATCATGGAGCTTATGCACCGGACGCATATGGGTGTTGACCAGCAATACGAAAACATCACCAAACAGATCAGCAGGACTGCCCTGGCTGACGGCTGGGGAGGGTCAATGGTGGCCACTGAAATATCCGATATTCTCTTTGGAACGCCTTCGCCCGTTGCCGTTGAAGTTAATATGGGAGTACTCAAAGAAAATATGGTTAACATTATTATTCACGGCCATGAACCGAACCTTTTCGAGTCGATGATGGTATCCGTCAATTCACCGACACTTATCCAGGCATCAAAAGATGCGGGTGCTGATGGTATCAATCTGGTAGGCATGTGCTGCTCCGGTGCTGAAATGCTTGTACGGCATGGCATACCGCATGCGGGTAACTTCATGTCAACCGAGGCTGTTCTGGTAACCGGCGCTGTTGATGCCATGTGTGTCGATGTGCAGTGTATCAAACAAGGTTTGGCAAAAGTTGCCGAGTGCTATGGGACGGAACTTATTACGACCAACCCCAGATGCCATATACAGGGGGCGAAACATATTGAATTCCACGAGCATACACCCCTTGACTGCACTGATGAAATTGTCATTAAGGCCATAACAAGATTTAAAAACAGGACCGCTGAGATTGAGATACCACAAATCGTCAATACCGGCGTGCATGGATTCTCCCACGAGTATATCAATTATATGCTTGGCGGAAGTTTCCGTGGAGGATATACGCCCCTTAATGACAATATCATTAACGGAAGGATCAGAGGGGTTGCAGGAGTAGTTGGCTGTACCAATCCAAGGATAAAACAGGATTGGGCACATGTTGAACTTGTAAAAGATTTAATTAAAAATGATGTGCTTGTCCTTCAGACAGGCTGTTCCCAGATTGCCCTTGCCAAAGCTGGTTTGACATCACCTGAGGCAGCGGCTCTTGCAGGACCGGGCCTTCAGGAAGTTTGTGAGACTGTGGGGATGCCTCCCGTACTTGGGCTTGGATCATGTGCAGACAACAGCCGTATTCTGATCGCAGCTTCCGCCATGGTGAAAGAAGGAGGGTTGGGAGACAGCATTGCCGACCTCCCCGTAGCCGGCGCAGCACCTGAATGGATGAGCGAAAAGGCGATTGCCATAGGTCAGTATTTTGTTGCTTCAGGAGTCTATACCATTTTTGGAGTTACATTTCCTATCGTGGAAAATACCAAGTTCCATAAACTTCTGTTTGATGGTCTTGAAGAACATGGCATCGGCAAATGGGATTTTACGGCAGACCCGCATGAAATGGCCAGGAAGATGATCGCTCATATCGACAAAAAAAGGAAGCAGCTTGGAATAGACAAGGCAAGGGAACGTACACTGGTGGATATGTCGGATAGGCGTGCTATTGATGCGGCTTGATTAATTTCAGGTTCACGGCCAGGCAAAGTAGCTATGCCTGGCCATGAACCTGTGACATAGGATTTTTTTCATGTTGAAAGGTTTTTATTTTACAATTTTTATTTTGTTGGCCGGTTTTTGTTTTACTTTTTTAATAGGAACGATTCCAGGTTCAACCTATGTTTCAGAAAACCTGCCGGGAGTAGAAAAAATGACAAATGTACTTGAAAATAAAATTGAAGAGATGAAAAGAAAAAGAGGGAGCGCTTATAAACCCAGGACAAAGCATCTGTTGACAAACGGCCAGGCGAAATACACTAACCGTCTTTTTTTGGAATCCAGTCCCTATCTTCTGCAGCATGCACATAATCCTGTTAACTGGTATCCATGGAATGATGAAGCCTTTGAAACAGCACAAAGGCTTCATCGTCCTGTCTTTGTAAGTATAGGCTATTCCACATGCCACTGGTGCCATGTTATGGAGGAAGAATCTTTCGAAGATGAGGAAATAGCAGAATACCTGAATGAAAATTTTATCGCCATCAAGGTTGACAGGGAAGAACGGCCGGATGTGGATGCGATTTATATGAATGCTGTTCAGGCGCTTGCCGGCCAGGGTGGCTGGCCGCTGAATGTATGGATGACGACTGATCGCAAGCCTTTTTACGGTGGCACATATTTTCCTGCCAGAGATGGCGACAGGGGTGCAGGAACAGGCTTCTTTACTCTCTTAAAAAAAATAAGGGGGGTGTATAATACGCGTCCTGATGTCATCGAACAATCCAGCAATAATCTGACTGCTGCAGTCCAAAAAATGCTGACTCCAGTGGCAGGAAGCGATCTTCCGGAGGCTGATATTCTCCATAGAGCGGTATCTTATTACAAAAGCGGGTTTGATTCAAAATATGGCGGAATTGAAGGAGCACCGAAATTCCCGAGCAGTCTTCCGATCAGATTTCTCCTTCGTTATTACAGGCGCACAAATGACAGGGATATTCTCAAGATGGCAACTCTGACTCTTGAAAAAATGGCAGGGGGCGGAATATACGATCATGTAGGGGGTGGCTTTCATCGCTATTCAACAGATAGGAAATGGCTGGTACCTCATTTTGAAAAAATGCTTTATGACAACGCCATCCTCGCAACCACCTATCTTGAAGGATACCAGGCAACAGGAAATCATGAGTTCCAGCGTATTGTGCAAGAGATACTTCACTATACAGAAAGGGATATGACCTCTCCGGAAGGCGCATTCTATTCTGCCACAGATGCAGACAGCCTATCACCTAAAGGGCATATGGAAGAAGGTGTTTTCTTTACATGGACATTAGATGAAATAGAAAACCTACTCGGAAAAGACGGGGCTGAAACAGTCAAAAACCATTATGCCATCAACCTCACACCTTTATTTGAAGGGCGCCATATCCTTAACGCTCCTGAACCCATATTGACTTCAGCTGGTTCACTTAAAATAGAGCCTGGTGAATTAAGAAAAATTATCAATAAATCAAAGGACATTCTTTATGATGCCCGCAGCCTGCGTCCACGCCCCCTACGTGATGAAAAAATTATTACCGCATGGAATGGCCTGATGATTTCCGCCTTTGCAAGAGCCGGCCTGATACTTGCTGATTCATCATACACAAAGCGGGCAGCTAAAGCTGCTCAGTTTATTCTGAAAAATCTTTATAAAGACGGCAGGCTATATAGAAGCTATAAGGATAACACGGCAAAACATAATGCCTATCTCGATGATTATGCTTTTTTTATTACGGCACTGCTCGACCTCTACGAGGCGACTCATGAAATTCACTGGCTTGAAAAAGCTGTTGAATTGGACAAGGTCCTCTCAAAGCACTATGAAGATGAAAAAAATGGTGGTTTTTTCATGACCAGTAATGATCATGAGGAGATGATAGCACGTGAAAAACCGGGTTGGGATGGAGCCCTGCCATCCGGAAATTCTATTACTGCTTTAAACCTGTTAAGACTCGGAGAGTTTACAGCAAATAATAATTATTTCAAACGATCCGAGAAAATTTTTAAATCTTTTATCAAAATATTATCACCCAATCCATCGGCCCTTTCTTCTATGCTCCTTGCTGTTGATTTTTACCTGGACTCTCCAAAAGAAATTATCATCGTAAAGCCGGAAAATGATAAAGATATGACTGAACAATTTTTATCTGAATTCAGAAAACAGTTCCTTCCGAACAGTACCCTTACAGTCGTCATCCAGGGTGAAAAAAGCAAAACTGCTTCGGGCATCATACCTTCGGTGAAACATAAACTCGCCATCAATGGAAAAACAACGGCATATATTTGCGAAAAAGGATTCTGCAAACTCCCTGCAAAAAAACCTGAAGAATTCTCCAGACAGATAAGACAGGTTAATAATTATTGATTTGTGAACCCACACTTAATACTGATTTTTAGCCGCCAAGCCTGCTACTCTTCTATCGAAACCACAATAATTTTCGTAGACACCTCCCGAATTTTGACAACTAATTGACGTTAAAAAACCCCTCTAATTGTTTTAACTGTTTGGTCTTCAGATATTCAAATTGTATACCTATTCGGGTTTTATGATTATGATTTGAAGAGATTGGATCCGTTTTTGAATGGCCATAAATAACATCGTATGGTATCTCTTCAAGGTTAAGGTTTTCATCAGGGATACGTAACGTCAGCACTTCGGATTTGTCCAATTGATTTTTTCCATCATTATAATAGAATGCAAGGCCACCTTTGCTAATGTCGATTAAAGGAATCTGTTTTAAAGAATCAGATGCGATAGAAACGACGGCACCACTTTTCGGAA
>CAZTYY010000057.1:0-956 GCA_964617785.1 uncultured Desulfobacterales bacterium
GCCCCCAGTTTAAGCCGGGCTTGAACTTTTTTCTTTGCCATCCCAAATTGACTTTTTACGAGATTGTCAGTTTTTAATTGTCAAATAAGAATCTACAGGAAAGCTAAAATACAGGTGAAGATTGTTTTGAAATCAGCTGTAATATCTTTTTCATAATCGGCTTGGTGGATTTGTCAGGTGTGTTCATCATGATGACGTAGTAAAAAAGGCTGCCGTCACTTTGTTCTATATATCCGGCACGCGTACTGATGCCGTCCAGAGTTCCGGTCTTGTAAAAATCCATTTTTTCCCTTCGCATAAGATGGCGGTAAGGCTCAAATGCTTGAAGCACTTTCACAAACGTCTTTGCCGACATCCGGTTTTGTCTTGAAATACCGGAGCCTTCTTTTAAATCAAGGTCATGGTCTTTTATTTTCAGAACAGAATCAGCATATATTCGTGCTGCCCTGAGGCCCTTTTCCAGGGTTCCGGGCGGCCCGAACATTTCCGCACCGGCAGTGATAAGCACTTGGTTGGCGATGAAATTGTTTGAATGAAGAAGAAGTTTGGCGATCAAGTCTTCCGGCGGGGTTTTTGACATATAGCGTAAAACCAGTCTGTCTTCTGTTTCCAAAACCCGGCCGCGTCTGATCCTGCCGTTTGAATTAATACCTTTACTTTTCAAAAACCAGCGTATCAGATGCCCTGCGTAAAGTGTCATTTCATCATTATTTCTGGAAAGTATAATTCTTCCTTTATCAAGTGATGAAGCAGCTATGCGGGGAAGAATAAAAGGCAAAAGCGGGGTTTGCGGTTCAGCGCTGATGTAGTCTCCATTATGTGAACGTTTAAAATTGATGGTATTGAAATTTACCGATAGCGCATTGTTTGGGGCATCATAGGGTTCTATGGAATAGCCGGATGTGCCCGGAATAATGATCGGATTCATAAAGTATGAATCATCAATGAGCATGTCG
>CAZTYY010000057.1:966-16987 GCA_964617785.1 uncultured Desulfobacterales bacterium
TTGCTCTGCCAGAAGACTTGCGATATCGGCAAGGACTTCAGATGTCAGGAGGGGATCGCCAAAGCCCTTTATTTTAAGATGGTGATTTTTATCAAGATAAAATTTTGTTTTAAACCTGTAATCACGCCCAAGCGTATGAATGGATACCAGTGATGTAAAGATTTTAAGAATAGATGCGGGAATCAGCTTTGTATCGGCATTTTTAGAATAAAGGGTTTTGCCGTTGGAAAAGGTAACCAGCACAGCATCGTTGTCGCCTAACATGGTGATGATATCGCTCTGATTGTTCGCTGCCATTGATGTACAGCAAAAGAAAATCATAAAAAAAGAGAAGAAAAGGCAGATTGATGAGGGTTTCAGTTTCATCGGAACATCATTTGCTTTCAACAATCAACGTCACCGGACCGTCATTCACAAGTGACACATCCATCATCGCTTGAAATTGACCGGTCTGGACACTGATTCCTTTCAGGCTTACTTTTTCAATAAAGTAGCGATAGAGGTCGTTAGCCATTTTCGGGTCTGCGGCGCTGACGAAAGAGGGCCTGCGCCCCTTACGACAGTCTCCCAGAAGCGTAAACTGAGAAACAACAAGCATTTCTCCTTTTATATCAATAAGGGAAAGGTTCATTTTGTTGTTTTCATCCTGAAAGATCCTCAGGTTGGCAATTTTATCAGCAAGGTAGTCGGCATCTTCGGAGCTGTCTTTTCCGGCAACCCCCAGAAGAACCATTAATCCAGGTCCGATTTCACCGATGATGTCATTGTCGACGACAACACGGCTATTTTTAACTCTTTGTATGACAGCTCGCATTCCTGTTCCCGTATCAAAAACAGCATATCTATTCAAAAAATTGCTTTAGGCTGCTATGTTATTCCAAATCTTGATAAAACTCAAACCCTAACCGCCATAGCATTTGAAACAATGCCGAACATTAGTGTTAAAAGATCGAAAGCAGATATCTTTTGACCGGGATGCTTTAATAAAGAAACAATATGTAAAGCTTCTTCCTCTTTCAGTTTTAGCTTTGAGAGTTCGTGCAGCATATCCACAGTGTTTTTATTCGCTATCTTTTTCGAGTCAGGATTATTATTCCTGCTTTCCCACTTTAATTTCAGTTTGATAATCTGTTGGTGACCGGCTGAATTAAGTTGCGCCAGTTGCTTTTTGTCTTTGACCTGTTTCTGGTTTTCAATATAATGCTTTATTGTCGAGGCGATCAGTTTCACGTTCTTTTGGGCTTCATCATGCAGCATGCCTACAACGTTTTTCGGAAGCATGGGAACAATGGTTTTGAGCTTTGTAACATTTTTTTCCAGTTTGTTTTCGAATTCCAGGGACGCATTTTGCCAGAAGGATCGATTGAGATCCGCTATAATGCCTGATAAGGGCTTTTTTTCAGCCATCGTTTTCTGAACTTTTATTTTTACAGCTATCAGATGCTTTGCTGTCTGTTCAAAAAGAATGTCACCGGTTATAACTTTATAAATCATCGCGATTGTTGCATACCAGTCTTGCAAATGAAGAACGCGGGGAAGATCAGAAAATAATTGTATGATCATGTCATTTTGAAACAATTGAGAAGGTGTTGCATAAAAAGGTGTTCCGCCAAGCTTGGGTTGGCTTATTTGATGACCATTATTTGTGTCTATATCTACAGCGGTTTCAACGTCAATCAGACCGATATTAAACTGATCCGGTGAAGTTAAAAACTGCGGATATGCGGACTGCTCTCCAGCGACAAGCAGGTTGTCCGGCTTGAGATCGCGCATGGCGACATTCTTTTTGGCCAGCCACGCCAATAATTCAAGAAGGTTTGAAGAGATGCTGGAGATTTGTGCTTTGTTACGCATAAATGCTTTAGCGGCAATCTGTTTTTTTACTGTTTCACGGTATCTTTCTACCACTTTGGAATAGCGATGGAGTATATTTTCTGAAAGTTTGTTAAGCAGGTCAACAGGATGGCTGTCAGTTGTTGCCTTTCGTTGGGTTATTTCTTTGCCTGAAAGGCGGGTTAAAAACCATTCTTTGATCTTATATTGATGTACTTCAGTTGGATTTTCAGATTCTGCCAGGAGTTTTTTTACTGCCTGCTCATATTCGGTATATATATTCTGAAGTTTTCGGCATAACTGCTCGCTCTTTTGACCGTACCTGCCTGTGAACTCTTGTCCACGCCAGATAATTTCATGGTTTCTTGATATTTCATCTGTGAACCTGTTTTCTAATTCATGTATGTTGTCAATAATGTAACCGAGAAAAAAATATTTAGATAAATCCATAAAATAGACAAATGTATTGCCTATTTTTAAGTGGTTTTGTTTTTCAGTGCGGTTTGCCAGCCACCGGATGTATCTTTCCTCTACCTTGTCCCAGGCAATCTCAGCCTCGTCATGAAATCTATGAATGATTTTCATGATGACCGAAATTTTTGGAATAATACATTCCCTGGGAGCGAGTTTGTCTACGATTTGCCTTTCTTTTCTTATATTTTCAATATAAGTCTGAAAATTATTCAGCGGTGTCGGAGGAATTTTTACCACCATATGGACATCATAAATAACATAAAAGCATTTGCTTTTACTGCCGCCTTCCTCTCCAATTGCTCCGATCGTCATACGTCTTGAGAGCCATTCGTTTTTCAGCCTGACTTTCAGCTCATAAATTATTCCTGAACCGGAGGGCTGTGAATCTGCAGAAACAAATTCAACGGGAGCATTATCAGGAGCATCTATCTGAATTCTGTAAAGGTTGAGAAAAAACAGAGCGATTCTGTCCTGATCAGAGAGGTTTTTTGTTTTGATTCGGGTAGAGACGGTTAGTGACTGTTCTTCGGACGTTTCTTCCTCCAATGTTTTATCAGAAACCTTTGCTTTAGTCTTGATAAGTGATCTGACCATCTTAATCAATACAGTCATGATCAGTACGAAGAGTATCCATGGAATGAGGATAGTCAGGCCGGATATTAAACTGTCGGTGGTATTTGTTTTGCCGGTGTAGTTTGATTCAAGAAATTTATTTAATTCGGATTGGATTTTAAAGATTATGGATTTTGCAATATAGCTTCCCCGCTTTTTTTGCTGAGCATCTCCTTTTCCAATATGCTCTACATCGTTTTCTGCGAGGATGCTAACATTCCAATCCTTTTGATAATAGACGAGTTGCCCTTTGGCCCAAGCGTCATCAGCATCAATGATATCGCCGTTTTTAAGATGTATGATGTCTTTTTCAATGATCCAGTCATGGTTCCAGCAGAATATGCCGGATAGTATCAGTATGACTGCAAAAATGAGTAAGAATGTTTTTTTTCTCATATCCAGATGCGTATATATTTTTAAGCTTTTAAAATTAGACTTTAAACGATACTATATATTAATAAATGATTTCTTCAAGTATCTATTTTGGTTACGGCAAATAACACGTTTGTATATTAAATACATTATGTTGCATGGGAGGTTTGTTGATTTTAAAGAATAAGAACGGTCTGTCTTTTTATCAATTTCCGAATTTTAGCCGATTCCCAGAGATAATTCATGGTGTATTTACCAGGGAATCAGGCTTTAGCAAGCCGCCATTTAATTGTCTCAACATTGGCCTGAATGTTGGGGATGATGTAAAAAACGTGCATAAAAACAGGCGTGCAATTTTGGAATGCATGGATGGTTTACAGCCTGTTTTTGCAAAACAGGTACATGGAAAAATCGTTCTAAAATTTGATGAAAGATGTACAACTTGTAGCGGGTTATCCGGCGGGCTTTTAGAAGGCGATGCAATGGTCACTAATCTGCCCGGAATAATGCCTGTTATTCAAGTAGCCGACTGCCAGCCTGTTTTTCTTTTTGATCCAACCGGGAAAGTTGTCGCAAATATCCATTCAGGTTGGCGAGGCAGCATAAATAATATCATTGGCCACACAATTAACTGCATGTCAGTTGATTTCGACAGCAGACCTTCTGATATTATTGCAGGAGTAGGACCATCACTGGGCCCATGCTGTGCAGAATTCAGGAACTATCGTATAGAAATCCCCGAACAATTCTGGAAATACGAAATCGGTAATCGCTATTTTGACTTTTGGTCGATAAGTCGTGACCAGCTGATTGCAGCCGGAGTTTTGCCTGAAAATATTTACATCAGTGAAATCTGTACTTTCTGCAGCAGTGATTTGTTTTTTTCCTATAGAAAAGAAAGGACTACCGGAAGGTTTGCCGCAATGATCGGAATAACGCCTGGAACTTGATTGCAGGAATGAATATATTGTTGTATGTTCGCAAAAATGACAATTAAGGCTATGCTCAAGTATTCTTGAAAATAGAGGCCCCATGATTCAGCAGATTGCAAAAGTTTTATGGAATAAAAAAGTTGGTCCTTCCTATTACAGGCTTGGTCTTGAGACAGGGAGAGGCTATTTAGATGCAAAGCCCGGGCAGTTTGTCACGGTTAAAACAGAGGATGGTTTTGATCCTCTGCTCAGACGTCCTTTTTCAATTCACAGGTTAATTGCCGAAAAGGATAAAGCCGTTCAAGGAATAGAGGTTCTGTTTAAAGTAGTCGGCAGATCCACAATGCAATTTTCAAAATTGAAGCCAGGGGATTCGCTTAGCATTCTCGGGCCTCTTGGCCAGGGTTTTTCAATACAGGAATCTCATAGAGAAATAATTATGGTCGCAGGCGGCATCGGCATAGCACCGCTTTTGTTTCTCACGGAATTTTTGATGGAAAAGGGGATGGATGCTTCCTGCTGTAAGGTTTTAATAGGAGGGGGGACAAAACAGGACCTGTTGTGTATTGATGACTTTAAGGCGCTTAATATTGATACGCATATATCAACGGATGATGGGTCCTGCGGGCATAAAGGGTTGATTACCGATCTGCTTGAGGAGGCAATGGAAGAAAATAAACCGGATATAATTTTTGCCTGCGGCCCACATTTGATGCTGAAAGCTGTCGCCGGAATTGCAAACAGAAGGAGCATAAGATGCCAGATATCCCTTGAGACGATCATGGTGTGCGGTATCGGCGCATGTCTTGGTTGTGCTGTGAGGATCAAAGATGATTCCGGTAAATATGGTCATGTCTGTGTTGATGGACCGGTATTTGATTCAAAGAATATTTTAATTGACTAAAATATATCTGTTGTGATAAAAGCAACAATTTAAATTGTTGGAAGGGTTTTTCAAGGAGCTTAGGCGTCTTTATCTGATGAAAAGGGAAACTAGACGTTCGATACGAGAACTTGCCTATTACAGCAGCCTTGGATTTTCAGTGGCGCTTTCAATCTTCATCGGCCTTTTTGCCGGTGTTTATCTTGACGGGAAGTTTGATACAAAACCATTGCTGACACTTATCGGGCTCGGCCTCGGGATTGCAGCCGGGTTTAAAAATATTGCACTTGCTGTCAAAAAGAGTCGGAAATTATAGGGGTTATCGGTTTTAACAAAGTGAATATTCAGCAGCGCATTTTAAAATTTGTCACAAGAACAAACTGGATACTGTTTTCTGCCGTAAGTATTCTGGGGTTCATACTGGCGACTCCCGATTTTGCAAAGGGAATTTTATTCGGTGGCCTTATTGTCACCGTAAATTTTCATCTGCTTTCAAGAACGCTGAAAAAATCGCTTGCGCCCCCGTATTTATCTTCCCATACGTCAATAATTGCAAAATATTATATTCGTTTTATCGCAAGTGGAATTATATTGTTTCTGCTTATTGCCGGACATCATGTAGATCCGCTTGGCCTGTTTATAGGGCTTTCGGTTGTGGTGGCCAGTATTGTTTTAGCGACGATGAGTGAGCTAACTAAAATTATTTTTAAGGAGGCTGTATAAGGTGGAACATCCGTATCTCTTTTTTGTAAAGTTTTTTGAACTGTTGGGTCTAGGACATTTTGCACATTCATATCCCCATGTGATCTATTCATGGGTTGTTATTGCTCTGCTTCTTTTGGCAGGTTCAATAGCTGCAAAGAACATTTCCTTGGTTCCCACGAAAATGCAAAACTTTTTTGAAGTCGTTATATCAGGAATCGAAGAGTTTATGGTCGATACAACCGGAGAGGAAGGCAGGTGGCTTTTCCCGCTGGCGGCAACGGTGTTTATATATGTGTCTGTCGGGAACCTTATCGGACTTGTTCCGGGATTCTTCCCGCCTACCGCTAATCTCAACACGACAGCATCATGTGCCCTGGTTGTTGTGGTATTTACCCATGTAATCGGTGTGAAATATCATGGCGTAAAATATATTAAACATTTTATGGGTCCTGTATGGTGGATGAGTCCCTTAATCTTTATCATTGAGATAATTGGCCATGCTGCAAGAATTTTGTCCCTGTCCTTCAGGCTGTTTGGAAACATGATGGGCCATGAAATAGTTTTAAGCATACTGTTCGGCCTGGCAGGAGCATTCTTTGCACCTTTGCCGATTATGGCTCTCGGTATATTTGTGTCATTTGTACAGGGGTTTGTTTTTTTCCTCTTATCGATCATTTATTTTTCAGGAGCAATGGAACACGCTCATTAGTGAATAACTGTTAATACAGTATACATATTTTAATGTGTAGGAAGAAGCCTAATATCAATCAATATTCAAGGAGGTTTTTTAAATGGAAGCTGAAGCTCTAAAGTATTTTATCGCTTGTGTAACAGCAGCAGGTTTCGGGATTGCTATTGCAGCATTCGGTTGCGGTATCGGTCAGGGTCTTGGACTAAAGTCCGCAGTTGAAGGTATTGCAAGAAATCCCGAGTCTTCAGGTAAGGTAACGGTTACAATGCTGATCGGTCTTGCTATGATCGAGTCACTCTGTATTTACGCACTCGTTGTTGCATTAATTCTGATCTATGCTGCGCCAATGTCAGAAACAGTTACTGCATTGCTAGGTAAATAATAACCGGTAGCAGTTCAAAGTAAGAAAAAAGCAGGGTAATGCTTAGGCATTACCCTGCTTTTTTTGTTTGCCGTTTCCGGGCTAACCCTAATTTCTTTAAAAAAATCTATTCAATTTGTCAAAATTCTTGCTGTATATTGCTGCGAGAAGCTTATTTTTTATTTTGATGAAATCCAAGGCGCGCCTGCTTGAGAATTTTAGATAAGAAATGTCCTGTATACGAAGATTTGATTGCCGCGATCTGTTCGGGAGTGCCTGCACCCACAATGTAGCCCCCTTCGTCTCCGCCCTCTGGTCCGAGATCGATAACATAATCAGCACATTTAATGACATCGAGATTGTGCTCAATGACAATAACCGTATTTCCTGAATCCACCAGCCTGTCGAGAACCATTAACAGTTTCTTGATGTCATCTATGTGAAGTCCTGTTGTGGGTTCATCGAGTATGTATACGGTGCGTCCGGTTCCTTTTTTGCTGAGTTCCCGTGATAGCTTAACACGCTGGGCCTCTCCGCCGGAAAGGGTTGTGGCTGGTTGGCCTATGTGAATATAGCCGAGTCCGACATCTACAAGTGTCTGGAGTTTTGACCTGATATTTCGGATTTTGCCGAAAAACGAGATTGCCTGGTTAACCGTCATGTCAAGCACTTCGGCAATATTTTTCCCTTTATATCTTACTTCAAGTGTTTCACGGTTGTATCTTTTTCCTTTACAGATATCGCACATAACATATACATCCGGCAGAAAATGCATTTCGATTTTAATGATGCCGTCGCCGTTGCAGGCTTCACATCTGCCGCCTTTAACATTAAAACTGAACCTGCCGGGTTTGTATCCCCGCATTCTTGATTCTTCTGTTCTTGAAAAAAGCTCTCGAATAAAGGTGAAAAAGCCGGTATATGTGCCGGGATTAGACCTCGGGGTTCTTCCAATGGGAGACTGGTCGATATGGACAACCTTGTCAAGGTTTTCAAGTCCTGAGACTTCCTCAAATTTACCTGCAGGTATCCTTGCCCGATAAAGCCGCTGAACCAGCATCCTGTAAAGTGTTTCCAGCACAAGTGTTGATTTTCCCGACCCTGATACGCCGGTGACACAGATAAAACATCCAAGGGGGAATTCAGCCTGAATGTGTTTAAGGTTGTTTTCAGATGCACCTTTAATAATCAGTTTACTGCCGTTGCCGGCGCGCCTTTTATCCGGCGTGTCGATTTTTTCTTTGCCTGAAAAATACTTGCCGGTCAGGGAGTGCTTGGATTTTAAGAGGTCCTTAGGTTTGCCGGAAAAAACAACATTCCCGCCATTTATGCCTGCCGCGGGACCTATATCAATGACCTGGTCGGCAGACATAATCGTCTCTTCATCATGCTCAACCACCAGTACCGTGTTTCCAAGATCCCTCATGTTCAGGAGTGTGGCAAGTAAACGTTTGTTGTCACGTTGATGAAGTCCTATGCTTGGTTCATCGAGTACGTAGAGAACTCCGGTCAGTTTTGAGCCGATCTGTGTGGCGAGCCTGATCCTCTGACTTTCACCGCCTGAAAGTGTCGAAGCTGTCCGGTCGATTGAAAGGTATGATAAACCAACATTTTCAAGAAAGCTTAGCCGTTCTGAAATTTCTTTCAATATTCTCGATGCAATAATACTCTTTTTTTCGGAAAGCTTAAGTTTGTTGAAAAAAGTATTGGCTTCGGAGATGGAGAGGGCCGTAACTTCCGATATGCCGATACCGCCAACCTTGACGGATCTGCCGGCCTGGTTTAGCCTTTTACCCCCGCATTCAGAGCATGGTCGAAAATTCATATACCTTTTGATTTCCTCCCTGGTCTGGAATGAATCGGTTTCAATATATCTTCGCTCAAGCTTCGGAATGATGCCTTCAAATTTTTTTCTGTATATGACTCTTCTTCCTTTCCTCTCAAAGTAAAACGGTATCTCTTTATCTCCTGATCCATACAGCAGCGCTTCTTTAAAAGTATCGGAAAGTTTGTGATAAGGTGTATAGATGTCCACACCGTAATGAATGGTTAGGGCATCTAGGAATTCCGCAAACTGAACTGAATTACGGTTGGCCCAAATGCCTACGGCGCCTTCGCGGAGCGTGAGTTTTTGGTTCGGTATGATGAGATCAGGATCAAACTCGGTGGTGGATCCAAGGCCGTCACAGTTTTGACAGGCACCTTTTGGGGAATTGAATGAAAAGCTTGCAGGCGTGAATTCAGGATAGCTTACACCACAGTCTGCGCAGGCTGAATTCTCACTGAAGAGAATCGGGTCAGCATTCATGATATCAACAAGGACAAAACCATCAGATTGTGACATGGCAAGTTCAATGGAATCCGCAAGCCGGTTTCTGATGCTGTCTTTCATGACAAGACGGTCCACAACAACATCGAGAGTATGTTTTTTATTTTTTTTAAGTGCGCCCACATCTTCGATATCTTTTATTTCATTATCAATCCTGACGCGTGAAAAACCTTCTTTTTTGAGTCGTTTCAGAAGTTTTTCGTGAGTTCCTTTCTGGCCTGAAACAAGAGGCGCCATGACAATAAATTTCGTTTTGTCCGGCAGCGAAAGTATTTGGTCAACAATCTGATCGATGGTTTGAGAACTGATCGGTTTTCCGCATTTATGACAGTGCGGTGAGCCTATTCTGGCAAAGAGCAGACGAAGGTAATCGTAAATTTCAGTAACGGTTCCGACTGTGGAACGCGGGTTGTGGCCGGCGCTTTTCTGCTCAATGGCGATTGCAGGTGAGAGCCCTTCAATCATGTCGACATCAGGTTTGTCCATACGCCCCAAGAACTGCCTTGCATATGCGGAAAGCGATTCTACATATCTTCTTTGTCCTTCGGCGTAAAGCGTATCGAATGCAAGAGATGACTTGCCTGAACCTGACAGGCCTGTAATCACTACAAGTCGATTTCGCAGTATCTCAACATCTATATTTTTCAGGTTGTGCTGCCTGGCGCCCCTGATAATGATTTTGTCCGATTTCATGTATGTGTGCTTTCCTTTAAAATTTATTGCTCCGAAATACAAGCAACCTGGTCAGTTGCCGATTTTATTGCCGCTATAAGGCTACCCGGATCTGCCTTGCCGGTTCCGGCAATATCGTATGCAGTGCCGTGGTCGACGGAAGTCCTGATTATCGGAAGTCCGAGGGTGATATTGACTCCATCGGTAAAATGGATCATTTTGAAAGGTATCAGGCCCTGGTCATGATACATGCATATCACTGCGTCGAATTGATCTGAAACAGCATGAAAAAAAAGCGTGTCAGGGGGGATCGGCCCTGAGACATTTAATCCTTTTTCACGGGCAATTTTTATGGCCGGTTCGATGATTCTTTTCTCCTCATCACCAAAAAGTCCGTCTTCACCGGCATGCGGATTCAACGCTGCAACTGCAATATGAGGGGAGGTTACATTGAACCTTCTATACAGTTCCTGATCGGTAAGTTCAATAACCGAAACGATTTTATCGGTTTCAAGCATAGACGCCACTTTAGCTATAGGTTCGTGGATTGTGACCAGAACAACTTTTAATTTACTGCCGGCAAGCATCATGGCATATTTGTCGGTGCTTGTTCTTTCAGCAAGCATTTCAGTGTGGCCGGTAAACTTGCTCCCAGAAAGCTTCATGGCGGTTTTGTTGATAGGGCAGGTAACCATTGCATCGATTTTTTTTTCAGTCGCCATGTCAATTGCCTTTGTTATATAATCTACCATCGCTTTTCCTGTTGATGCATCAGGCTTCCCCCATTCCATACTGTCAGGATCAAGGTCGGACAATACCATCACATCAATTTTCCCGTAGATATACTTAGCAGCTTGGGGATGGGATATAACCAAAAGGTCAGGGCTGTTTTTTATACAGCTTGCTACCGATTCAAGAATACGAATATCTCCCAGCACAAAGGGACGGCATGTTTGATATATCAAAGGGTCTTTGAGCGCTTGAAGAATTATTTCAGGGCCTATTCCCACAGGATCTCCCATTGTACTGCCGATAATCGGTCGAATGTGTTGCATGAAAACTCCTAAAAAAAAATCGTCGAAGAAAACGCAGTCTGTGATAATACAGAGTGGATTTTTTTTTTTCAATTAAAATTCCAAGGAGTCAAAATTTTGACGTTTATGAAAAGGTAAAGCATTTAAAATACCGGACAATATTTTGAGAGTTGTTTTTTTGAAAAAACAATGGTTTCTTTAAAAAAATGATGTTTGAAATTATTATGCAAACAGGCCTAAATAAGAGCTATTTGGAGCAAATAGAAGAAAACGATATTTCCCAAAAAATTTGAATTCGAACGCATATCACTAAGATACTTAAAAAAAAGTGATATTTAAAATATAATGTATTTCGGAATAGTTGCGAATCGGCAATAAAAATATAATGAAAAAACAATAGATTGAACAATGTTTACAATGTGCTTCGAATGCTGTCGAAAACAGTCTTTATCTGATTTGACTCCATCTAGGATATGGACTAATCAAAACGTCAACTTGTTATGGTTGTCTTCTGACTTGAGATAACCCCTGGAAAAACCCGAATCTTCCTGGTTTCTTTTGTTTTTTGCTGTGCTGCTGGTTTTTTATTGGAATTGTGTTGATATGATAAATTTTTGGGAAAAGATAAAGGCTTCACTGCGAGAACAGATACCCAGCCATAGCTATGGAATGTGGATCGAGCCATTAAAACCTGAAGGAGAGAAGAACGGTTCTTTTGTTCTGTCCTGCCCCAATTCGATTATCAAACAAAAAGTGAGTAAAAGCTATGCTATCCTTATCGAATCTGAAATACACAGTTTGTCAGGTAAGGAAAAAGAGCTGGTAATTGAGGTCTCTAAAAGTGATGGAAATCATAAAACAGACAAGAGTAAACGATCTGAAACCGCATTTGTAAAAAATCAAAAACGAGTGCCTGGAGCACGCCAGCTCCACTTTTCTGATATAAGCGGTGATATACAAGCAAAACGAATATTTCAAAAGGACTTTACCTTTGATAATTTTGTTGTCGGTATGAATAACGACTTTGCATATTCAGCATCCCTTTCCCTTGCCTCAAAAAAGAATACAGGACAGAATGCATTATACCTTTTATCAAAGACAGGCCTTGGGAAGAGTCATTTGTCCCAGGCAATAGGACAACAGATTCTCGTCAATTATCCAAAAGATCGAGTATTTTATATAACAGCCGAAGACTTTGCCGGTGAAATGATTCATGCATTTAGACATAATTCAATTGAGAAGTTCAAGAAAAAATACCAGTCCCAATGCGATGTATTGCTTCTTGAAGATGTCCATTCTTTGACGGGAAAGGAAAGGACCCAGCTTGAACTTGCCTTGGCCCTGGATTATCTGCTTGAAGCAAAAAAGAAAATCATTTTCACCAGCTGTTATCTTCCTTCAGAAATACCCAAGATGAGTGAACAGCTCCGTTCAAGAATTTCATGTGGCCTTATTTCAAATATTGAACCGCCTAATTTTTCCACAAGAGTTAGAATCCTTAGGCAAAAATCAAAGCGAAACGGTTATCGCATACCTTCGGATGTCACTGAGTACCTGGCTGGTGAGCTTTCTGATAATGTAAGGCAGCTGGAGAGCGGCCTGATTGGAGTTGCGGCAAAGTCATCCCTTCTCGGGGTGCCTATTGATCTAAATCTTGCAGAGAGTGTTGTAAAAAATCTTGCCGGAAGAAAAAAGTCGGTTACTGTTGAAGCCATTAAAAAGTTGGTATGTAGTGATTTCAGCATATCTATGAAAGATATTGTTTCACGTTCCCGCAGGCAGGAGGTTGTAAGGCCCCGTCAGGTTGCTATCTATCTCTCCCGCCAATATACTGACCAACCCTTGCAGGCCATCGGAAAAAGTTTTAACCGCCAGCATGCCACGGCTATACATGCGATCAATGCTATTAAAAAAGAGTTAAAGATTAATGGTCCTGTAAAAAGGCAGGTCGACATTCTGAGTAAAAAACTGGAATCCGGTAAATTCTAGATGACTCTTTCAAGTTCAACCACAGACAGAAATAAACGTAAATTTGCGGCTGACAATAGACCCAGAACAGTAAAAGATCCCTCACTTCATAAGTTGCCTCCCCATAGTATTGAAGCAGAGGAATCTATTTTGAGTGCCATACTGCTTGATAACAACAAACTGTTTGATATCATCGACATCATCTCTTCAGAAGATTTTTACAGATCCACCCATCAAATTATTTTCCAAGCCGTATCTGAGCTTTTCAACCAACATGATGCGGCAGATCTTGTAACTGTCACAAACCATTTAAGGGAAAAGGGCAAACTCGAACAAATTGGCGGCGCCACATATATGGCAAAACTGGTGAATACTGTTCCACTTGCCGCTAATGTTGAACAGTATGCCCGCATTATTCGTGATAAATCATCCCTCCGAAAACTGATCGAAAAAGCAAACATCATTGTAAACCGCTGTTACGAAGAGCAGGGCAAGGCTGAAGAACTGATAGATTTTGCAGAAACATCCATATTTGAAATATCTGACAACGAAGTAACCAAGTCATTTCACCCGATAAGCGAACTGCTTTCAGCAAATATCGACGCCCTTGAGGAACGTCAGGGAAACAAATCAGCATTAACCGGTGTGCCTTCCGGCTTTGGCATGCTTGACAGCCTGACATCAGGTTTCCAGAAATCCGATCTCATTATCATTGCGGCCCGTCCTGCAATGGGTAAAACATCACTGGCCTTAAATATAGCCAGGAATGCTGCGGTTGATTCGAATATACCGGTTGCCGTATTTTCCCTTGAAATGTCCAAAGAGCAGCTCTCTTTAAGAATGCTGACATCGGAGGCAAGGCTAAATTCAGCCCGGCTGAGGTCAGGTTTTTTTACAAACGATGACTGGGTAAGACTGACCGGTGCGGCAGATGTCCTTCAGCATGCGCCCATCTTTATCGATGATTCCCCAAACGTTTCAGCTATGGATATCCGCGCTAAAGCCAGGCGGATTAAAAAAGAAAAGGATCTCGGTCTGATCATCATAGACTACCTGCAGCTTATGAGAACAAACGTATCAAACGAGCGAAGAGACCTCGAAATATCCGAAATATCAAGATCGTTAAAAATTCTGGCAAAAGAGCTGAATATTCCGGTTGTTGCCCTGTCCCAGCTGAACAGAATGCTTGAACAGAGGAGTGATAAGCGTCCGATGCTGTCGGACCTAAGGGAATCCGGCGCGCTTGAACAGGATGCGGACGTTGTTGCCTTTATATACAGGGATGAAATTTACAACAAGAATGAAGACAATGCGAACAAAGGAAAGGCTGAAATCATCGTCGGCAAACAGCGTAATGGTCCAACCGGAACAGCTTATCTCGCATTTCTGGACAAATACACCCGATTTGAAAATCTTGCGTCTGCGAATTTTTCGGATGGAGGATGAAGAAAAAGCTATACGGAAATACAGGCGGCCTCAAGGCTAACCAGATCCACCGGCTTGAGAATCTTTACAGAAGACGCACCCCTCCCGAACTGATTATTACATCGGAACTTGCCCGTGAAATCTCCAAACTCTCTTTTGAACTTCGTCGCCAGATAGGCCTTCTTCTTGACCGTTCAGGCAGAACAGCTTATGTCATTGTAGGCGACAATCAGAAAATCGTCATTCCGGACATCAGTTCATTCAGATCAGCCGCAGGACGACTGAAAGGACTCCGCTGTATCCATACGCATCTTAACAATGAGGCTTTAACGCGTGACGACCTTACCGACCTTGCGCTTTTAAATCTGGATTTGATCGCTGCTGTTACAATATCTCAAAACGGTCAGACCGCCCAAATCCATACAGGCCATATCAGGCCAGACAAATCAGAAGGCCTGCCGTACATAATTCTTCCGCCGTTTGACGCAAATCATCCCGATACTGACTGCTTTGAAATGATTAAGGCCCTTGAAACCGAACTCGCCCGGGTGGAAACCCTGATAGCGGAAAAAGACAGGCATAAAGAGAATGCTCTTTTGGTGAGTGTCACAACTGACTCCAAAAAAAAGGCAATGGAGTCGCTTGAAGAGTTGAAAGAGCTTGCCGGATCCAGCAGCATCAATGTTCTTGACACCATAATTCAGCAGAGAAAAAAAATCGATTCACGCTATTTAATGGGCAGGGGAAAACTTGGAGAGCTTACGATACTCACCCTTCAGACCGGAGCAACAATTATTATTTTCGACCAGGAGCTGAATCCCTCACAGATAAGATCCATAACCAATCAGACAGACCTGAAGGTCATCGACAGAACCCAGCTGATTTTGGATATATTTGCCCGCCGGGCTATCTCCAGGGAGGGAAAACTCCAGGTTGAACTTGCACAATTAAAATATCTACTGCCGCGCCTTATAACAAAAAATACCGCCATGTCTCGACTTACAGGCGGCATCGGCGGACGCGGTCCGGGAGAAACCAAACTTGAAATCAACAGAAGGCGAGCAAGAGACCGGATCAGAGGACTGGAAAAAGCACTGGATTCCGTCCGTAAACAGAGGAAACAACAAAAGGCGCTCAGGAACCGAAAAGGGTTGCCGGTAATTTCCATTATCGGCTATACCAATGCAGGAAAATCCACCCTGTTAAATTCACTCACAAACAGCGATATCTTTGCTGAAAACCGCCTTTTTGCCACCCTTGATCCATCAAGCCGCCGCCTGCAATTCCCGGAAGATACGGAAGTCATTATAACGGATACAGTGGGGTTTATAAGGGATCTTCCCAAGGAGTTGATGGTCGCTTTTCGTGCAACGCTTGAAGAGCTTGAAGGCGCAGACCTCCTGCTCCATGTTATTGATATCAGCAATTCTCGATTTAAAGACCAGATCGCTTCTGTTGAAAAAATTCTGGAACAGCTCAACCTGAACAGAATCCCGTTAATTAACGTCCTGAATAAAACAGATCTTGTTCCAAAAGAGTTTGCTGAAAATCTGGCCGGCCACTACAACGGAACAGCAATTTCGGCAAAAGACCAATCAACACTGATGCCCCTGATCCAAAAAATGGAGGTTTTCTTTAAAAACAATTTGCCTTGAAACAATGGGTGACCCCTTTATGTATCTCTGGGTGTAGACGCCGTTCAAGTGGCGCATGCTTCTTGAGATATTTGC
>CAZTYY010000058.1:0-16481 GCA_964617785.1 uncultured Desulfobacterales bacterium
ACATTCTGCCGGTTATCTCGAACTTTATCAGGGTAGGATGCAAGCATCAGCGATGTCTCGTTTGTTCCGGCATGTGAATCGGTCACATCCCCGCATTTCCCGGGACCCAGTTTCGTACTCTCTGTCAAGACCGGATCACATGCCACCATATGTCTGAAGGTCTTATTAAACGGGGCAATTAAGTGGAGGCCTTTTTTTTCAAGTTTTCTGGATGCGGCTTCAATTGCGATTTCATGTGTCGGATCACCATGATTGTCTGTAAGTATCCAGTATATGAATCCGAGGTCGGAAAGTGTTTTTCCTGTATCAAGAACTGCCCGATAAACAGCACGATGACTGACCATAATCGATCCGGCAACAGGAATCGCACCGGCCCCGAAGGGAATGGTAGGCAGTATTAATGCATTATGATCTGAACAAATCTCTCCAAGCCGGCTTATTATTCTGTCGCGCAGAGCCTCGGCAACGAAAATATCCGTACCAAGCGGAAGATGGGGGCCGTGTGTTTCAACAGGAGAAATTGAAGAGAAAACAATTGTCTTTTCCCTGTCCAGAGCCGCTACTTCCTTATAGGTCATGTCAAGATATAAAAATGTCTTCATTTTATTCCCATGTCATGCAAGTCTTTCATTAATGATTTCAGAAATTTCTTTTACTTCAATATTGTTTTCCGCATTTCCGGCTTTTATGGCATCTTCAAGCATGACCGCACACACGGGGCATGCAACCGCCAAAATTTGAGCTCCTGTTTCTGCGGCTTCTTGTATCCTGCTTCTTGCCGGACTCTCCTGACCACCGCCGAGAATATCTGTAAATACATTTCCACCGCCACCCCCACAACAAAGTGAGTTCTGGAGGCAGCGGTCCATTTCCACAGGGATAACCCCAGGTATAGCGGCAAGTATTTTTCTGGCCGATGCATATTCCATGTTGTGACGTCCTAGATAGCAGGGATCATGAAAGGTGACCTTAACGGTTTCTAAACTGTTTTTGAATTCACAATTACCGACAAGTCTTTCCAATATTTGCGAATAGTGAAATATTTTAATGCTTCCTTCTAAAAATGGATAATCATTTTTCATGGCGTTAAACGCATGAGGGGAAAGGGTGATTATTTTGCTCACTCCAAGCAAATTGAATTTTTTAATATTTTCTTCGGCAAGATACTTGAAAAGCTCCCCCTCACCCATTGCCTTTGCATCGTTTCCATCGCAAAGCTCCTCTTTTCCAAGAATGCCAAAAGAGATCTTTTCTTTTTTTAGGAGCGATGCGACAGATCCGGCGATCTCCTGCCCCCTCGGGTCATAACTTCCCACATCACCGACATAGAAAAGGTATTCCTGGTCTGAATATGGCTCAATGTTTAATCCATTCGCCCAGTCTCCTCTCTTTTTTTTGGAAAATCCATACATGTTTCCATGGTTATATGCCTTTGTCAGGCAGTCTCTGACAGCTGGGGGTACGGTTCCATTGTTAACAAGCTCTTCCTTTCCAGCTGTGAATGCCTCAAGAAGATAATCTTTTATTTTCGGCAGTGTGCAATGTTCCACACAGTTTCTGCATGAAGCGCATGAAAACATGATTTCCTGAAACCTTTCTCCCGGTTCTATTTTTTTATTAAGCCAGGCATCAAGAAGCCACATTCTTCCCCCTGGCGAAAACGTCTCAAAACGGTATTTAGCATATGAAGGACAGTTAAGGTCTACATAATTTCCCGGGAGCTTGCAGTATCCGCATCGAAAGCACCGGTGCAAAATTTCCTGGTATTGCATATCAGTCCACCTCCCAGTTACCGGGATTCATGATGCCTTTGGGATCAAGCACCTGCCTTATCTTGTTCATCAGCTCAAACATCTTTGGATCCATTTTTTTTATTATCTCCTTTTGAGCGGGAGCCTCGGCCTTCCATGGAATGCCGCCCATGTCAATTACCGCCGCGTTGGTCTCCTCAAGCGCTTTCTGGGCATTGGCCACGTCCGTAGCATCTGCACGGTTAAATGCATAAGCATAGAAAAACATCATGCAATGATTCACGCCGATAATTCTTGAGCCCATTGAATAAGCTGTACCGCACTTTTCGGCAACATCAAGGCCCAGGGCATATGCTTTCGGATACATATTCACCGGCATGATGGCACCGACATATTCAAATCCTCCTCCCTTTCTCGCATCAGCAAATCGGGAAAGGGTCCGCGACGGGACATCCAGAAAAACTCCTTTCATGACCTGGGGCAGCATCATAAACCCGCCGGTCTTATTATCCAGATATTCCTTAACAGATGCCCGGATCAGGTTCCTTTTCCATACCAGTTCTTCTTTGGTCCGTGCCCCGTAATTAATATTACAATGCTGAAAACCCTTTGCCCAATCCGGTTTTGGAGATATCCAGGTCACTATGTCTTCTGCGATCTGTGTGCCTGTCACCCTGTACAGAATGTCCGGCATCATTTCAGGATCCTCATGGACAAAAATACTCACATCATTTATCGGGTAATCCGGATACAGTTTTATGGAAAGTTTGGTCACGACACCGGTTGTTCCCGCCCAACCCAGAAAAAGGCCTGCCAAATCGGGTAAAGGCGCCCTTGCAAACCAGTAGTCCGACATTGAACAGGAACCTATTTTAACGATTTCACCTGTCGGTAAAACCGCCTCTAACCCGTTTAACATGTCTGAATGAAAGCCTGACGAATGGGAAAGATGGCCTGAGCCGTGTATTGTGACGTTTCCAGCCACTGTGGCTATGGGTGGTGCATCCGGCGCCGAATGCTTCAGCCCGGTATGATGTTTTTTAAGATACGCCTGAAGCATGCCCTGGGATGTACCTGCCTCGACCAGGACATAGCGGCTGATTTCATTCACTTCGAGAATTTTATTCATCCGCTTCATATCAAGGATGATGCCGCCCTTTAACGCCCTTGTCAGGCCTGAAAGCACAAGTCCTGCACCCATCGGCACAACAGGAACTTCATGTTGATTTGCAAGCTTCATGATTTTCGAGACGTCATCCGTGGTACCTGGCATCACCACGAAATCAGGTTTGCAAGGCTCCATGGTTCCCGGATCCATGGAATAAATATATTGTTCTTCAGGCTGTCCTGATACAAATTCCTTTCCGACAATCTCTTCCAGGGCTTTTAACACGTCCGCCATATTCTGACTCCTTCGTTGTTCACTAATTCAGTGCAAGCTGACAAAGATCGCTCATCAGAATCGGTATGATTCCCCTCTCGGTTACAATATCACTCATGGTAAAAAAACATGCCGGGCAGTTAAAAACACAGTATTGGACGCCGGCATCTTCCATGTCATCGATGTTTCGTTTCTGAATATCATCAGCGAGATCATCCCTCTGTTGAATTCTCGGTACTCCGCCGCAGCACAATGCATTGCCACGGTCATATTCCCTTTCAACACGTTCTGCGCCTATCTTTTCAAAAATGTCATCCACCCAGTGCTGTGTTTCCGGTATCAATCTGTTTGAACACGGCCTCTGGTATGCAACCTTTGCATTTAAAGGACTTATTTCATCTTTAAGATCATCAAGTTTCTTTGCCAGGTATTCAAAAAGATGAACAGATTTAAACGGCACTTCTATCCCAAAGGCAGGTGCCAATTGCGTGAAAGTTCCATAACACTCATCATGAAAGCAGATGATTTCATCAACCCCGCTCCCCTCAAGATAATACTTTTGAATGTTATTGATAACGTTTGGAAGCCGTTCGCGAATTATCGAATTTTTCGCAAAATGGAGCCACATGATGTTGCAGAAAAGATCACTTCCCACTATTGTGGAAACCCCGTCATAAAGCTTTCCGTGGATGCATCCCAGAAGCATTGGAAAATAACACATATCGATCACCGGTTTTGAAACCTTTGTCTCAGCGATATCATTCCGCGGCTTCATCATCAATATTTGCTGTTTTGTGAGAGGTGTGGGGGCTGGCAGTATTCCCATCTTCTCCTGTAGTTCCACAATCTGATAAAACGGATGGTTTTTGTTCGGGCAGTATTCTTCGCAAGCATAACACGTCAGGCATTCTATAAGCGTTCGTGTCTTTTCACCCTTTAAAATGCCCATCTTCTCTTTTTTTGCCTCTTCAAGGTCAAAGTCGAGATACTGACATTTTGTAAGGCAGTCAATAGTGTCACACTGTTCACAGATTGCAGGGTCAAATTTCAGTTCATACACTGTCTTTTCCTCCAAGCCTGATTTTCATTATTCTGTAACAAAGTGCTATTGTTTTTTATGAGCATATGACTATAATGCACAGGTTACTGTCAAGGAAATAGTTGTTATTTTTAAACGGTCATAAGGATAGCCCCAAGCAATGAAAACATACATCGACTGCATACCATGTTTTATCAGCCAGTCTCTAAATGCTGCAAGACTGGCAACATCTGATGAAGAAATCCACGAACGGGTAATGCGCGGCGTTCTGTCTGAAGTGAGCGGAATGGATCTTTCACAGCCACCGCCACTAATGGGACAGTATATACATCGAGTCATCAGAAAGCTTACGGGAAATGCCGATCCATACAAAAGTGTAAAGGATCATTTTAACCAATTTGCCCTGGAACTTTTACCCGAGCTTCAGAAAAAAGTCCGCGCATCATCCAACCCTTTTGAAACCGCCTGCCGCCTGGCAATTGCCGGTAATATCATCGATTACGGAGTCAAGACTGAACTTGACAAGTCTACGGTACTTGACACCATCGATCAGGCAATGACGGTAAAGATATTCGGTGATATGGAAGCGCTTAAACATGCGGCAAATGCAGCAAAAAAAATACTCTATCTCGGCGATAATACTGGTGAGATTGTATTTGACCGTCTTTTAATAGAGCAACTGTCGCCGGACAGGGTTACGTATGCCGTCAGGGGCGGTCCTGTGATTAATGACGCCACAATGGCCGATGCTGAAAATACAGGGATGACGGATATGGTCAGGGTCATCGACAATGGAACTGATGCGCCGGGAACATTTCTCTCAATTTGCTCTGATACCTTCATGAAGCATTATAACAATGCTGACTTGGTGATTTCAAAAGGTCAGGGTAATTATGAGGCCCTATCCGAAGTTGATAAAAACATCTTTTTTTTATTCAAGGCAAAATGCCGTATTGCAGCAAAGGATGCTGGCTGTGAACTCGGAGATATTGTTGTTTTAAAGACAGACACATAACAACATAAAACATCCGATTTTATTATATTTTTTAAATAAAATTAGAGAGTTTAAAAGAATTGAACTTGAGTATCTGAGATATCCTTACGAGACCAAGACACCGACTTGCCACACCTGTGTCGGGCTGAATTCTGGAACTTTACTCCTCTGGAACAGTGGACAGTTTATCCAAGAGCTTTTGACAAGAAATTTCAAGGGGGTTAAGCTTACTTTGAACTACATCCCAAACGATTGGCAGGCTTACACCGAAATACTCATGCGCTAATATATTCCGCAGGCCGGTAATCTTTCGCCATTCAATTTCCGGTGATTCTGCATGAAGACTTTCCGGCAAGCGTCCAGCCGCTTCACCGATAATTTCAAGATTACGGATAACAGCATCTTGGGTCTTTCGGTCTCGCTTGAATGCTTCATAATCCAAGTTCATGCTGTATTCCCGAATGTACTCTATCGCATCCAGAATGTCATCAAGATATAAACGGGAGTCTCTATGCATAGATAATCTCCCGCTCTACAATCGACTTGAGGCGGGGCTTCAAAGTATCCGCCATTACCAAGTCTACCGAGCGATGGAAAACCTCCTCCAGGTGGAATTTCAGGTCCATGTAGTGATCAAATGTCGGCTTGTCTAATTCAACAATTATATCAACATCACTTGCAAATCGATTGTCACCTCTAGCGAATGATCCAAACACGCCAATCCGTTTCACCGTAAATCGTTCCGTCAGTTCCTGTCTTATGCTGGCGATTTGTTGAACAACCGTACTTATATTTTCATCACTTGTTTTCACCATGTTTCAACCCGTTTTCATTGATCACTATCATATTTAACTGATGAACAGAAACGTTGACCGAACTTTTCGAATGCCGGACGAATTCCACTTTGGATAAAAACTAAACATCAAACCAGCGCTTCACAATCAATATTATATACAAAATTAACAGCTTTACGATTCATTGTAAAGGCATTTAACAAGCAATGCAATTCTTGGGAAATTCCGGAATTACGATTTTTCAGAGCGACCAGTTCTCCATATCGTTTTACCTCCATCACGTTCCTTTCCAAAAAAACTTAAATGCCGATCAAAACGCTCCAAGCTGACAGGGAGAAATCTTGACTCCCAGTTTTTCACAGGCAGCCGAGATATCCATTTTACCACAGCCTGATTGTTCTGCTATTTCCCAGCAGGAAAAACATGAAATACGATGGTTTTCAACCGAATCTCGAATAGCGCTTGAGATCTCGGAAGATACATTTTCCGCGGGCTTTACGATCTTCTTTTCAGGCGAATAGCCGAACAGGCCGAGTTGGCATTTGAGCAACCGCACTTCCAGTAGATCAGCGGTTTTTCCGGCTTCAGCTGGAGATACGCTAAGCATTTTGGAAATTCCATGCATTGCAGCGCAGGTAATCTTCCTATCTGACATTTTTTCCTTGATAGCGTCAACGATTTTCGAATCCGCTTTAACTCCCGGCCCATGCTTTGCAGCATAATGTCCTGCATCTTCGTGTGTCATGATATGCCTCCCTTAACCATAGATCTCTAACTACCGATTTTTTTTTATTTCAAACAAGTTTCCATCAAAATCTTTGATAAAAGTAAAAAAAGAGTCCCCTTTAGGAATAATTATGTTCCCCCCTTTAATTCGTGAATTTTCTATTAAAAACATTGTTTAGAATTTTTTTCAAGCTTTGAAATGCGGCAATTGATATCATAATAAAAAAAAGGACTGTCTCGTTAAGAATAAATCCTGTTGAAATTATAGGTTGAAAATGTAAAGAGTTGTATTCGGATCGGAAAATGACATTTTACATGAGGTGAAATATGCGAGTCGTACTGGCAATTGCAGTTTTCTGTTTAAGTACTGTTTCAGCGTTTGCCCAGCCGCCTGCCAAAGTTGTTGTGGCAAAGGTGTTTGAAAAAGAAATTTCCAAAACAAACCAGATGGTTGGTGTTTTGGAGTTCGACAAACTCTCCGGAATATCACCGGAAATAGCGGGTCTGATTGAAAAGGTGTCTTTTAAAGAAGGAATGCGGGTTAAAAAAGGAGACATACTTGTCAGGCTGAACTCAGAGTTTATTCAGAAAAACATCGATATCCGGTCAAAAGAAAAAGAAGAGGTTTCCATCAGAATCCAAAATGCTGAAAAAAATCTGAATCGATTTGAGATGCTTTATAAAGAAGAAGCTGCAACAGAAAAAGCATACGATGACCTGGCTGATCGTTTACGCGAGCTCCAGACGCATCATGAGATGATCCAGCTGCAAATCGATAAGTTCCAGCTTGAAATGAGAAAAAGCAGCATTCGTACCCCTTTTGACGGCATCATCCTGCAAAAATTTAAGAATGAAGGGGAATGGGTTTCTCCGGGAACACCCGTCTGCTCACTGGGTTCAACTGCCGACATGGTAGTTAACGTGGCGGTGTCCGAAGATTTAATCCGGTTTATTCACCCCGGCAGCAATATCTTTTTATCCATAAATGCGGTCGGCAAAGAATTCAAAGGCACTGTCCAACAAATTACACCTGTTGCTGACATTGCCACCAAAACATTTCAGGTGAAAATCAGCATCCCCTATTTTCAATCCGCCATACAGAACATGTCTGCATCGGTTCATGTGCCTGTGAGCGATCAAATGAAATTGCGAATGATCAAACGTGACGCGCTCATCCGTTACCAGGGAAAAGATCTGGTCTACACGGTCAAAGAAGGCAAGGCAACTGTTCTTCCTATTAATATTGTTGTATATGATGGTGAATACCTTGGCGTGGACAATCCATATATTGTTCCTGAGATGTATCTGGTCGTAGATGGAAATGATCGTTTGAAACCGGATCAGGAAGTGGAAATTATAGATAAAAACAACAAAAACTGATTATTATGGATATCATAAAATTTTCGATTACAAAACCTGTTACGGTTATCGTTGGCGTTATCCTGGTGGTTCTATTTGGATTAATCGGAATTATGCGCCTGCCGGTACAGCTCACGCCTGATGTCGAACAACCGCAGATTACGGTTACAACAGCCTGGCAGGGAGCAACGCCCTATGAAGTAGAAAAAGATATCGTGGAGGAACAGGAAGCGGTTCTCAAAGGCATCCAGAGGCTGACAAGCATGGAGAGTTCGAGCTACAACAGTCGTGCTGAAATCAACCTGACTTTTGAAGTTGGAACCGATACGGATGCCGCACTCCTCAGGGTTTCAAACAAATTGAATGAAGTGACGAGCTATCCGGAAAATGTTGACAAACCGGTCATCGACGCGTCCGGATCACAAAGCTCACCGGTAATCTGGATGGTGATGAAAACCAAGAGCGGAGATCCTGCCAAGGTGGATACTTACCGAACTATGTTCGAAAATGACGTTCGTCAATATCTTGAGCGGGTGCCCGGTGTTGGATCACTTTTTGTTTTCGGCGGTTCTGAAAAACAACTGGAAGTTGTCATCTCTCCCCAAAAGCTGGCTCAATATAACCTGAGCATGACGGAAGTTGCCCGGCGGCTGGCCACTTCCAACACCAATGTTTCCGCCGGTATCCTGGGTCTTGAAAAGAAAAACTACCGTGTTCGGATGGTGAGCCAATATCAGGAAGTTGGCGATCCCTTAAATGTGGTTCTGAAGGACGACGGCATACGGAGGGTCTATTTAAAAGATGTCGCCCAAACCCGCATTGGTTACGCGCCAAAAGATGTGTCGGTCATGCATAACGGGTCACCCATGATCGTTGTGGGTGTCAGAAAAGAACAGGGCGCCAATGTTATTGAACTCACCAAGCGAATGAAGATCGTCGTGGACCAGGTGAATGAAACAATTCTAAAAGATCATCAACTTTACTTTGAAATTGTATATGAACAGACGCCCTATATTAACACCGCCATAGGCCTGGTTCAGAAAAATGTTTTAATAGGGGGCATACTGGCCGTATGCGTCCTTCTTATTTTCCTGAGAAGCATCAGCTCAACCCTTGCCGTAGCCATCGCGATTCCCATATCCATTATCGGCACATTTATTTTTATGTGGGCAATGCAACGAAGCTTAAACGTTGTCAGCCTGGCGGGCATCTCGTTTGCCGTCGGAATGCTGGTGGACAACGCTATTGTGGTGCTGGAAAATATCGACCGCCATCGCGGCATGGGGAAAGGCCCCTTTCAATCAGCCTATGATGGGGCACAAGAAGTCTGGGGAGCCGTACTGGCATCCACTACAACCACGATAGCGGTATTTCTGCCTATAATTTTCATGCAGGACGAATCCGGACAATTGTTCAAGGATATCGCCATTGCCATTACATTTGCTATTCTTTTGAGTCTTATTGTATCAATATCGGTTATCCCTACCCTTGCCAATCAGCTTTACCGGTTTGCAAAAAAAAAGAAAGAACAGCTGGGGGCAATTAGTACCGTCGGAAACAAAGCATCTGATATGATCATGGCTATATCAGCATTGACCTTGAAAAGCGTTCGTTCACGGGTCATCACTATTCTTCTCCTTGTGGGAATATCGGCGACCGTGGCTGCTCTATTGATACCCAAGGCTGAATACCTTCCCCAGGGAAACAGAAATCTGATCTTGAATATCATGATTCCGCCTCCGGGATATTCCATGAAAAAACGGGAAGCCATAGGCAATTTCATTTTTCACAGCACCAAGCCTTACTTTGAAGAAGACTATAAAGACGGTGTGCCCAAAATTAAAAATATATTCTTTGTCGCCGCCGATCGCATTACCCTTTTCGGTGCCATCAGCGCCCATGAGACAGAGGCAAAAAAAATGATGCCGCTGTTTACAAGAATTATCAATTCCATACCCGGTATTTTCGGCGTCAGCACCCAGGCGGGGATTTTTCAAAATAGAATCGGCCGCGGTCGAACCGTGGATGTGAATATTTCAGGGGAAGATATCAACCGGCTAATTGATGTATCCCGCATGCTGTTCGGGAGTATTAAGAAAAATATTGCAGATGCCCAGGTCAGACCGGTGCCGTCTCTGGAAAATTCATACCCGGAGGCCAATTTTTACCCGAACCGTTCCAAGTTGCTGGCAAACGGAATCACCGAAAATGAACTCGGCCTTCTGGTTGATGTAATGATGGACGGTCGCAAAGTAGGTGAATTCAAACCTGAGCAGGCCAAAAAAATCGACCTTGTGCTTCGAAGTGATGCCAGGGATATCCAAATTCCGGAAGACATAGCCAACAGTTCCATATCCACACGATTCGGAAAACTTGTCCGTATCAAGGATGTCGCCGACATGCATTATGGCCAGGGCATGACGCAAATTGATCATCTTGAAAGAAAGCGAAATATCAAACTGGAGGTAACTCCGCCAACTGATCTTCCGCTCCAGAAGGCAATGGAAACAATAAAAAACGAAATTATTAATCCTCTCAAAGAAAGCGGCCAACTGAAAGATGTGGTTGTTAGTGTAGGCGGAAATGCGGACAAATTAAGGGAAGCACTTTCTACCATCAAGTGGAACCTTATTCTGGCGGCCATTATTGTCTATCTTTTAATGTCGGCCCTGTTTGAAAATTTCTTTTATCCGTTTTTTATCATGTTTTCCGTTCCGCTGGCTGCAGCCGGAGGATTGATAGGCATCCGTCTGGTAGATACATTCATCGCGCCTCAGCCGCTTGATATTGTGAACATGCTTGGGTTTATCATTCTTGTCGGAACGGTTGTCAATAATGCAATTCTAATTGTACACCAGTCCCTTAACAATGTCAGGTTCAACAACATGAAGGGCATGGATGCCGTGGTGGAATCCGTACGCACACGGATCAGACCCATCTTTATGAGTACGACCACCAGTATTTTCGGAATGCTTCCTTTGGTCCTTTCCACCGGGGCCGGAAGTGAGCTTTACAGAGGACTTGGCAGTGTTATATTGGGCGGGCTTGCGGTTTCAACCCTTTTCACTGTTTTTTTGATTCCAGCCCTCCTGTCCTTCTTTATAGGTTATGAACGGAGCAGAAAGAATGATGCAACTACTTAAACGATTGAGCTACAGTAAAGTAATTCCACTGATCATAACCATGGTCATAATCCTGGTGCTGTGGCATACGGGAAGCGCATGGTCCTTGTCGCTTGCAGAACTCCAGGATGCGGGTATTGCCAATAGAAAAATCATTGAAAAGTACAGACTGGCAATTCAGCAGCAAGAGGAAGATCAGCGGGCTGCCAGCAGTCCTTTCTGGCCACAGCTGGACGTAAGCTATAACGCAAACCTTCTGGATGAAGAAACAAGTCTGGAAAACGATGAAAACAGTTACCTGATGGGAAGCCTGTCTTATAATTTATTTTCCGGATTCAGGGACCGCAATAATGTCCTGTCATCTGAAATGATAAAGAATGCAAAAGAGTTTGACCTGCAGAATATCACCCAGGAAATCAAATATCGCATTGCCGTACGCTATATCGAAATATACCAGGCCAAAAACCGTCTTGAAGTATCACGGGATGAAGTCGCGCTGATCAGTAAACAGCATCGGGATGCCGTGAATCGATATAAAGTAGGCCTGATCCGGAAAAATGATATGCTGAAGCTGAAAGTACAATTAGACGACTCAATCCAAAAAATGGACTCAAATGAGGCGGCAATGCTGAAAAGCTTGAATCATCTTCGTTTTGAAACCGGCACTCAGATATCCGAGGACAATCTGCTGTTTGAAGAATTTTCTCGTTTGCCGGAAGTCTTGGATTACGCCAATTATCAGTCCATATTAAATGAAAACCAGAGCCGGATCAAAGGTTTAGAATCTGTTATGTCTGCAAAAAAACATACAGTTGAATCATTTAAATCCGCTTATTATCCGTCGGTGGATATTTCAGCGAATTATAAAAAATACGGTGATGATTTCGTCTTTGGCCTTGAGGAAAACGGAGAAGATGAAATAAGATACCAAATGGATGTAAACCTCAACTTTTTTGATGGTTTTAGAAAGCAGGCTGACATTCAGAAGAGCCGAATAGAAGTTAAGCGCACGGCAAATGATCTCCATGAGTTAAAAGCACAACTGGAAACCGATCTTAAAAACATTCTAAAGGATTTGGAAGTGGCAGAAAAAAATCTGAAAGTTGCTGAAAGCAGCGTGTCTCTGGCCGAAGAAAACCAGAGAGTGTCCGATGTCGCATTCAAAGAAGGCGTGGAAAGCGCCACTGATGTTCTGGCCGCAGTTCTGAACCTGTCACGAGCAAAATCTAATACTATCAATTCCCGAAGCAAATTGTTTTTAAAATATTATCAGTTAATGCGTATTATCGAAAATTTGTAAGTTCTCAAAAAACAAAAAGGGACAAGGATGTCTCGTTTATAAATAGCTGACTGTCTGAGCAAAGCGAGTTTCAGATATTTATAAATGCTAAGTCCTTGCCCCTGGGTTATTGAGAAATTACAAAAATCTTTGAAATGAGGAGCGTGCGATGATTAAGTTACGTGTTATCATTTTTTTATCTCTTTTTTCTGTTTTGCCTTTCCTGAGCATTGGTTGCACGGCAGCTGCCCGAACGAAGATGATGGTAGACGGCATGAAGCCCATGATGGAAAAAATGAATATCGCCATGAATAAAAATAGTGATGTTGAAACCGTCAGAAAAGCAATGCCTGCAAGCCTTGTCCAGCTAGACGGCTTTATTGAGGTGTCTCCTGATAACCGGGACATTCTGCGGAGAGCTTCCGAGGCATACGGAGGTTATGCTTTTCTGTTTATTGAAGATATAGACAGGCCAAGAGCCGCAAAACTGTATAAAAAGGCGAGGGATTATGCATTAAGGGTTTTAAAACAGAATCCGAATTTTAAAAATGCCTTTAACAAGTCTAATGACGAATATTCTAAAGCGCTTCAAACCCTGACAAAAGAAGATGCACCCGCTCTGTTTTTTGCTGCAAACAGCTGGCTAAAATGGATCGGTCTGTCTCATAAAGACAATCCTGATTCAGAAGCCGGTATTCCTAAAGTTCTTTACATGATGGACAGACTCCTTGAGTTGGATGAAAAATTCAATTACGGCGCTCCTCACGGCTTAATAGGGGCTTATAACGCTTCCTGGCCGATTCATTTACGGGGCAATCCGGAGAAGGCAAAATATCATTTTCAAAAAGCGTTTGAAATATCTGAATCAAAATTCCTGATATGGCAATTTTTATATGCCAAATATTATGCAGTTCAAGTTCAGGACCGGGAACTTTTTGTGTCAACTCTTAATAAAATCATTTCCGCACCAATTGATTTGCTACCGGAAAAAAGATTTGCCAATGAAGCTGTTAAGCTGAAGGCAAAGAGATTGCTAGCCAAGACCGACCTGCTTTTTAACAGTGAAAACCCGGAAATGGCTGTTTGGTTGTACTTTTCATTTTAAAATGGGCACCAATTCAAGGAGGACGCGTAATGACATCAAAAAATAATAAATATTCTCGCAGGGATTTTTTTAAAACAGCCGGTGCTGCAGGCGCAGGTGCGATTATTGCGCCTCATTTAACGAAATCAGATGCTTTTGGTGAAAATAAAAACATGGCGGTCCCAACAAGACCATTTGGAAAAACAGGAATATCCGTACCGATCCTTTCACTGGGCGGTATGTTTGACACGTTGGCCAATCAGATCATTTTAAAACTCGCCCTCAAATGGGGAATTACCTATTGGGACACTTCGCATATGTATGGATTTAGTGAAACCGGTATAGGCCATTATTTTAAGAATAATCCGGACCACCGTAAAAATATTTTTTTGGCGACAAAACCCAAAGCCAGAGATCTGGAAGGAATGAAAAAACAGTTTGAGCTCTCATTAAAAAGGTTGAACACCAGCTATATTGACCTCTATTTTTTTAATATGGTTGAAAATATCAATGTGTTGAATGACGACGTCAGGAAGTGGGCTGAAAGTTTAAAAAAACAAGGAAAAATCAAGCTGTTCGGATTCAGTACACATAAAAACATGGAAAAGTGTATTATGGATGGAGCTAAACTGGACTGGATCGACGGAATAATGACTGCTTACAATTTTCGCTTGATGCATAAACCTTCAATGAAAGAGGCAATACAGGCCTGTGCCGAAAAAGGCATAGGACTGACTGCAATGAAGACCCAGGGTGGCGGATCAATCAAAACCGAAACCGAGACTGAAGTTGAGCTGGCCGGCCGTTTTGTCAGGCAGGGCTTTACGGATAAGCAGGCAAAACTTAAAGCTGTATGGGAAGATAAACGCATTGCAAGCATATGTTCACAGATGCCTGACACGACAATACTCATGTCAAATATTGCAGCAGCCCTGGACAAAACGAGCCTTGCTGCAAAAGATATGGATATTCTGAAAAAATATGCTTGTGAAACTTCATCGGATTATTGCGCAGGATGTGGACATATCTGTGAGGCGGAAGTCAATGGGAAAGTACCGATAAGTGATATTATGAGATATCTTATGTATAATCGCTGCTACAATCAAAATGATCTTGCCCTGCAAATGCACAGTACTTTGCCACCTGGGCTGAAAAGACAGATCAAATCCATGGATTTTTCCGCGGCAGAGAGGAAATGCCCACAGAATATGGCAATTGCCAAACTTATGAAAGAGGCTGCCGGGATACTGGCATAGGCCAGCCCCGGCATAAAAAAAGGGACAAATATCCTTTTTAAATCCCCTATAATAATTTAAAGTTGCTTCAAAGGGAACGGCTCATTTGTGTTGGGCTGCTTACATATTTATTTGTTATCATTTTCAGAAATTTGTTGTAGAGTTTCTTCAAGAATCGGCATACGGTAATTGTCCCTTGGGTCTTTCGAATCACGCTTAAGTTTTACAATAGTTTCTAAGCTAAGAACATATACTGCATGCCCTTGAAATTCGATTTTAACTGTATCTTTTATCAACTCTTCGAAACCTAAATCTTTTTCTATAAAAGCCAAGATATCAAGGGGACCAAAACGAGTTGTTAAAAGAATGTGCCCCTTAGCTTTTAAGTCCGCTTCCGTTGGTTCAATAATTTTATCATCGGGTCGTCGCTGAATTGCGTCCAAAGATTTAAGTAATAAAAGTAATTTGCGTATATTTTCATCGGTCTGGCGATGAACAATCTCCATGTCGAATGTTGAAATAGGGACGCCTTGAACAACAGCTGCCAAACCACCCACAAGAACGAACTCTATACCGACATCGTTAAGATGTTTTAGGAGATTGCTCAGGTCGGCTGCCTGTGTCTTCTCTATGCTTGAGGGCATTTCTTAGCTCCAGAATTGTACTCAGAGTATTATCGTTTGATAACAACCTGTCCTCAGGAGTCATCTTTAGGAACGCTTTAATTAGTGTCCTATCAACAACAGTATTAATATCATTTTCTGTATTTATAGGTTTCATGAAAATTAAATAAAAGAATAACGTCTTTTTTTCAATATAATTTTATATTGTCTATCCGATGCTATAACTCTGCGAAGGGAAAAAATAGTTAATGGAATTATTCTCCAATAATTTTCACAAGCACCCTTTTCTGCCTTCTCCCGTCAAATTCGCCGTAAAAAATTCTTTCCCATGTACCAAAATCAAGCCTACCATCTGTTATGGCGACGACAACTTCTCGTCCCATAATCTGTCGTTTCATATGCGCATCCGCATTATCCTCTCCTACATTATGCCGGTATTGTGAAACAGGTTCATGGGGCGCCAAATTCTCCAGCCAGACGTCGTAGTCATGGTGCAGACCGGATTCATCATCATTTATGAAAACAGATGCTGTTATATGCATTGCGTTACATAGCAGCAAGCCCTCTTTAATACCGCTTTCTGCAATACAGTCTTCAATATCATGTGTAATATTTATAAATGCTCTTCGTGTCGGTATGTTAAAAAACAACTCTTTTCTATATGACTTCATCATATCCTCCTTTTTGATTAAAAATTACTTTATTTAATTTCGTTAGTATTAACTGGTTTAATTTTTTATCCTAAATACCGATATAATCAAGTATGTATATGTATGTATTTTATTTCACAACAACTATGAGTTTTATTTCATAATCGGGCATTCGCCGGAGCCTTCTTTTTATTTAACTCATTGACAATTTATAATAATAAAAAATATGGCCAATGGCATAATAGTTGCTGTAAACATACGTGTTATGTGTTAACATCGTTTATGTTTGTGGCGGATCAGAAGTGGAAGTTTAAATTTTAATTATATTGGCTGATTATATTAGAATAATGGCATTAAAGGAAATAAAGAAACAATGATCAAAAAGCATATTCAAAAAATCGGCAGATCCGCCATGCGTCTCGTGGTAAACGATATGCCGGCAAA
>CAZTYY010000059.1:0-16178 GCA_964617785.1 uncultured Desulfobacterales bacterium
AAAGAATATAACGCTGAAAATGATACATCTATTGAGATTCGCCAGGTAAAGTACCTGAATAATATTGTAGAGCAGGACCATCGCAGTATCAAGCGGATCACAAGGCCGATGCTTGGTTTCAAAAAGTTTTATTCAGCAAGCGTAACACTCAGAGGTATTGAGCTTGTCCGGATGATCCGGAAAGGTCAGATAAAAAATCAGAATGATGCTCAAAATCCGGCAGAAATCTTTTATTCTCTGGCTGCATAATTTCAGGTATTAAGGAGAAACTCGGCCTCATTATTTTTTTGCGACAAAACCCACAAGAATGGACCAGGAACAGTTGAAAAAAGAGGGATATTATGACATATTGAAAAAGGCAGGCGCGAGAATGGAGATTCCCGGATGCTCCCTGTGCATGGGAAACCAGGCCAGGGTTGCCGACAATGCAACGGTGATGTCTACTTCTACCCGGAATTTTCCAAACAGGATGGGTGATAATGCAGATGTTTTTCTCGGCTCAGCCGAACTGGCCGCAATTTGTGCCATTGAAGGGAAAATACCTGATTTAAAAACATATATGAATTATATGAATGGAGGATGTTATGAGTGATAGTGTTTATAAGATAATTGAACTGGTCGGGACCAGCACAGAATCATGGGAAGATGCTGCAAAAAATGCAGTGGAAATCGCAGGTAAAACACTTGTTGATTTAAGGATTGCAGAAGTTTCAAAGCTCGATATGAAAATAGAAAACGGCAAGATCATAGCATATCGAACAAGAATTTCCCTTTCAATCAAGTATGATACTGATGTGAAAAAGTGGTAGGGTAAATTATACTAGACCTTTATATGCTTTAGGAACACGTTCATCAAGATAGGAAACGCTCTGCCTGTACTTGTCCATTTCACGGGGATCAAGCTTTGCAATAATGGAAGCCGGTCTGTTTCCTTCTGCTGCAGCCATTACCTCTCCAAAAGGTGAAACAATCCTTGAGCAACCGCCGTATGTCAGGTTATTGTCTCTGCCGCTGCTGTTTGCTGCCACCATAAAGACCTGATTTTCAACAGCCCTTGCCTTCAATAAAATATTCCAGTGCTCAATACGTTCATTCGGCCACTGGGCAGCTGTCAGAACAACCCATGCTCCTTTAAGGACAACTGCTCTACACAGTTCCGGAAATCTCAAGTCATAGCAGATCATAAGGCCAATCAGTCCTTTGGATGTATTACAAACAACAGGGCTTTTGCCGGCGGAAAAATATTCATGCTCCCGGGTGGGTGAAAAAAGGTGTACTTTGCGGTAAGAGCCTGCAACTGAGCCGTCTATATCAATAACATACATGGTGTTATAGATACTCTTTCCTGATGCTTCAGGCATTGTGCCTGCTATTATCATCCTGTGATGTTTCGCTTTTTCGGAAAGTTTTTCAATAATACCGGGTAAATTTTTAGCATGTTCGTGAAGTTTTTGGTTATCAAAACCGCATGACCACATTTCAGGAAGAAGTACAAGCTCAGCTCCCTGGTCTGCAAGCAGGTCTGTTTTGCCAAAAGCAGTTTCAAGGTTTGACCTGGTGTCGCCGGTCTTAACATCAAACTGAACAATTCCGGCTTTAAAAGTTTGTGGTTTGATCATAGCTCGGTCATTTTTCGATAATTTTCAGGCCATCTTCAGAAAAAAAGGCCATTTCCGGCATACGGGAAACAGCCTTTAAGTGTAATCTATTACCAGCCACTATTTATCTTTTTCATCTGGTCCTTCATCGGAGTCTTCCGAGTCACCGCCCGCCATAAGTTTCAGCTTTTCATATCGTGCGTTAAACTCTTTTTCGAGCTGTGCGTGAAGCCTTTTTGCTTCTTCAGGAAAGGTTTTCTCAAGAGACGCATACCTGACCTCTCCTTTCAGAAAATCGCGAAAACTGCCGTCCGGCTTCTTTGAGTCCAGAATAAACGGATTTTTGCCTTCTGCTTCAAGCAGCGGGTTATAACGGTACAACGGCCAGTACCCTGACTGGACAGCAAGCTTTATCTCTTCCTGGCTTTTGCCCATCCCTTTCATAATACCGTGATTAATACAGGGAGAGTATGCCATAATCAAAGAGGGCCCGTCATAACTTTCAGCCTCGGAAAATGCTTTTATCAGCTGCTGTTTATTTGCACCCATTCCAACATTTGCAACGTAAACATAACCGTATGTCATGGCCATACCGCCAAGGTCCTTTTTAGCGGTTTTCTTCCCGGAAGCAGCAAACTTGGCTATAGAACCGGTGGGCGTCGCCTTTGAAGATTGCCCCCCTGTGTTGGAATAAACTTCCGTATCAAATACCATGACGTTGATATCTTCTCCGGATGCAAGAACATGGTCAATTCCACCATATGAAATATCGTAAGCGGAACCGTCGCCCACGAATATCCAGTAAGACCTTTTCGTAAACAGATCAGCCATGCTGAAAATTTCATCAAAAAGCAGATTCCCTTTCTGCGATGGCAGCAATTTTTTCATGATGTCGCTGTACTTTTTTGATTCCACAGGATCTTTCATGCTGCCAAGCCAGCCGCTCATTGCATCTTTAAGTTCATTGGGTATATCTGTATCCATCACTTCATTGATCAGTTCTGCAAGTTTTGCACGCCGCTGAATTGTTCCGAGAAACATTCCATAGGTAAATTCAGCAGGATCTTCAAAAAGTGAGTTGCCCCATGTTGGGCCGAACCCATCTTTGTTTACGCAGTAGGGAATAGCCGGAGCAGATCCTCCCCATATAGAACTGCATCCTGTGGCGTTGCCAATCACCATTCTTTCACCGAACATCTGTGTCAGAAGCTTTGCATACGGCGTTTCACCGCACCCTGCACATGCACCCGAAAACTCAAGAAGTGGCTGGCAGAACTGGCTTCCCTTGATGCTGTTTCGTTTTAAAAGGTTATCCCTGACAGGGAGCTTTCCAAAATATTCATTGTTCGGAACCTGTAGTTCCGTCTGTGTTTCCAGCGGTTTCATCACAAGCGCCGGTTTTTTGGCAGGACAGATATCAGCGCAGTTTCCACATCCCATGCAGTCCAGTGCATTGACCTGTATCCTGAAATGATATTCCTTTAGTGCCTTTCCAAGTGCTTTTTTAGCTTCAAATGCCGACGGTGCGTTATTCATCTCCTCATCGGTCAGAAGAACGGGACGAATCGCTGCATGGGGGCAAACCATTGCGCACTGGTTGCACTGGATGCAGTTTTCCATAACCCATTCAGGAACATTGATTGCAACGCCTCGTTTTTCATACTGGGTTGTGGCAACCGGGAAAATGCCGTCAGCGGCAAAGGCGCTTACAGGCAGTTTATCTCCCTGCTGTGCCAGCATCGGCCGCATGACATTCGTAACGAATGCAGGTTCGTCCGTATCCGCGTCAACACCTTTTGCTGCATCTTTCCATGAATCCGGATAGTTGACCTCCACTATGTTGGACAAGGTCTGGTCCACAGCACTATGGTTCATGTTGACAATTTTTTCGCCTTTTTTACTGAACAACTGAACAATCTGGTCCTTGAGATAATTCACCGCATCATCCACCGGTATCACATTGGCGAGCTTGAAAAATGCAGTCTGCATGATCATGTTGATCCTGCCGCCAAGGCCGACCGCGGATGCGATTTTGACTGCATCGATATTATAAAATTTTAATTTTTTCCGTGCAATGGTCTGCTTCATTTCAGCCGGAAGCTTTTCTTCCATGTCTTCAAGGCTCCATCTGGAGTTCAACAGAAAAGTCCCGCCATCCTTGATGCCCTCAAGAAGATCATAAATATAAACATAACTCGATTTATGGCATGCAATATAATCTGCTGAATCTATAAGATATGTAGACTGAATCGGCGTTTTGCCAAAACGGAGGTGAGACATTGTCACGCCGCCCGATTTTTTAGAGTCATAGGCGAAATATGCCTGGGCGTACATGTCGGTATTGTCACCGATAATTTTGATGGCGCTCTTGTTCGCACCCACTGTTCCGTCGGCGCCCAGACCCCAGAATTTGCACTGCACCGTGCCTTCGGGAGCAACATCAAAGCCTTGTTCCACCGGCAGTGATGTATTTGTGACATCATCAATGATACCCACGGTAAAATGATTTTTCGGGACGGCTTCATTCATATTGTCGAATACAGCCTTGACCATTCCGGGATTGAATTCTTTGGAACTCAATCCGTAACGACCGCCGAGAATCAAAGGTGGCTTGCCGCCTTTTTCCATAAAAGCCGTACAGATATCAACATAAAGGGGATCCCCAAGAGAACCCGGCTCCTTTGTGCGGTCAAGCACTGAAATTTTCTCTACTGTCTCAGGAATCACTTCCAACAGATGCTCGGCAGAAAAAGGCCTGTACAGGCGGACTTTAACCAAACCGACTTTTTCACCCCTGCCGGTCATATGGTTGACAGCCTCTTCTATTGTTTCGCATGAAGAACCCATGGAGATGATGATACGTTGGGCATCCAAAGCACCGACATAATCGAAAAGCCTATAGCTTCGTCCTGTCAGGTCGCTTACTTTTTTCATATATTCAACAACAATACCTGCGGTTTTCATGCGATACGGATTGGCTGCCTCCGCCCCCTGGAAATAGATGTCAGGATTCTGGGCCGTCCCTCTAATTTCCGGCCTTTCAGGGCTGACGCCTCGCACACGAAATTTTTTCACTGCTTCCATGTTGACCAGCTTGGCCATGTCTTCATACTCGATAATTTCGATTTTCTGAATTTCATGTGAGGTTCTAAAGCCATCAAAAAAGTGAAGAAACGGAATACTGGATTCAATGGCCGCAAGGTGAGCAACAAGCCCGAGATCCATGACTTCCTGAACCGACGCGGAAGCGATCAGAGCAAAACCGGTCTGCCTCACCGCCATGACATCCTGATGATCGCCGAAAATGGAAAGTGCATGGGTAGCCAATGAACGTGCTGTAACATGAAGTACGGCCGGAAGGAGTTCTCCAGACATTTTATACATATTGGGAATCATTAAAAGGAGTCCCTGAGACGCAGTAAAGGATGATGTCAGTGCCCCTGAAGCAAGGGCGCCGTGTACAGATGCGGCTGCACCGGCTTCAGATTGAAGCTGACGGATCAGCAATTTTTGCCCGAATATATTTTTCAGGCCGCCCGCAGCCCATTCATCAGCGACTTCGCCTATGGGCGATGAAGGTGTAATCGGATAAATAGCCGCAACATCACTCATTGCATATGCAACATGAGCCGCAGCTGTATTTCCGTCTAGTGTTTTCATTTTTTTTGCCATAAGAATACTCCTTTGTTGAATTATATGAAAAACTCTTTAAGAGATTTAAAACAAAAAAGGCCCGCCAAGCAAGCTGGGGTAATAAAAAAAAGTTAAATTTATATTAATTGTGCCTGTTTGTAAAGAAAAATATTGAACCGGATGATGATATCCGGTTAAATACACTTTTAAAAAACCAGTATTAAATTAAGGAGTATTCAAAGATGAAACTCGGTATCATCGGCCTTGAAGGGTCAGAAAAGTCAAGTATATTTGAAGCATTAACCAAAAACATTACTGCGCACGAGCTTAAAGGAGAAGACCGTATCGGAACCATCAATGTTCCCGACAGCAGGGTCAACACTTTAGAAGATATATATCAGCCCGCAAAGACTTCATATGCAAAAATTGAATACTTTCTGCCCGGGGAGATCACGAAAAAAAGAGATCAGAACATATGGAACAGTGTGAGAGACTGTGATGCATTGATTCACGTTGTTCAAAACTTCGAAGGCTTTGCTTCTGAAAAACCAACTCCTTTTAAAGCATTTCTCGAACTTGAAGAAGACATGATACTGTCAGACATAGGTGTTGCTGAAAAACGGATAGAGCGAATCGATCTTGATAAAAAACGAGGTAAACAAGTAAGTCCGGAGGAAATTTCGCTATTAAAAGATTGCATTTTAAAACTGGAGAGCGAAACGCCCTTAAGAAAATATCCCCTTCTTGCATCAGCGCATATTCTTAAAGGGTTTGCCTTTATTTCTGCAAAGCCCCTCCTTGTTCTTTATAATAACAGCGACGATGATGATAATATGCCTGATGTCGAAAAAATTCAAGCATCTACCGCCAGCTGCATGGTGATAAAGGGCAAGCTTGAACATGAAATCGCACAGATGTCCGATGATGAAGCTGAAGAATTTATGGCTGAATTTGATATCAGCACTTCAGCCATGGATCGTGTCATCAGAAAATCGTATGAAATATTGGGGCTCATCTCTTTTTTTACGGTGGGCAGCGATGAGGTAAAGGCCTGGACCATCCGAGGAGAGACACAGGCTCTGGATGCAGCAAGTATTATTCATTCGGATATAAAAAAAGGGTTTATTCGGGCAGAAGTTCTGTCATATGATGATTTAATGTCGGCAGGATCGCACAATGAAGCCAAGAAAAAGGGGACGGTCAGACTGGAGGGCAAGACTTACAATGTTCAGGACGGCGATATTATCAACTTCAGGTTCAATGTATAATAACGTATAACCAGGTATCATGATACGCGAACTCGCTATAAAAAACTTTGCGATAATAGAGGACCTCAGAATATCGTTCAAAGAAGGGCTCACTGTTCTAAGCGGAGAAACAGGTGCCGGAAAATCGATCATTATTAATGCTGTTAACCTGCTTCTGGGCAAAAGAGTCTCGGCAGACATGATCCGGACCGGATCAGATACAGCTGAACTGGAAGCTGATTTCTTAATCACAGAACAGAGCATTGCTGCAAAAATAATGAAGGAATTTGGTTTCGATCCTTCAGAAGGACTCATCGTCAGACGCATCATTTCAGATAATAACCGGCATAAAATTTATATCAACGGACGGCTTGCAACAGTTCAGCAACTCACGTCCATCACGGAAAACCTGACGAGCATCTCAGGGCAGCACGCACATCAGGGGCTCCTGAATGAAGATCAGCACCTTTTAATACTCGATCAGTTTGGCGGTTTGATATCCCTCAGGGATAAAATCGCGGAAAACTACCACGCCCTCGTCTCTCTTATAAAAAAGCTTAAAGAGCTGAATAAAGTCAAGAATCGACAGGATGATCAATTGGCGCTTTTAGAGTTTCAAAAGCAGGAGATCGAAAATGCCGACTTGAAATCAAATGAAGACAAGGAGCTGGAACTGGAGAGAACGCGTTTGAAAAACAGCGAACATCTTTTTCGTTCAGTCAGCCAGTGTGTTGAACTGCTTTATGATGCGCCCGGTGCAGTGGCGGAAAAACTTTCAGAAGTAAGAAAAACCATGGAAAAAACAAGCAGTATCGATTCTGGACTAGTACACCTGTGTGAAGATGCCGGCGACGCATATGCAAGGATAGAAGATATCACCGGAGGCCTTCGGTCATATCTGGTGACCATTCAGATGGATGAAGCCCGCCTTGATGCAATTGAAGAGCGCATGGATCAGATCCAGAAGCTGAAAAAAAAATACGGCGGATCACTGGAGGCAATTTCCTTTTATCTTGAAACTATCAACAAACAACTTGGCGGGCTTGAAAACCTTGAGGAAGAGATATCGACGACAGCAACAGCTCTTCAAGCCTGTTATAATACAATGATCATTCTCGCAAAAGATCTTTCAAAAAAGCGGAAACAGGCTGCTTTGAAATTTTCGAAAAAAGTAGAAAAGGAATTGGCTGATCTTAAAATGCTCGGCACAGAGTTTAAGGTAAAAGTTCATCCGGTCCATGCCGGCAAGAATACAGATCCTTATCTGTCAATTGATGAAATGGCTTTGGATGAAACAGGGTTTGACAGAGCTGTGTTATTAATCGCCCCTAATGTAGGCGAAGACATGAAACCATTGGCAACCATAGCCTCAGGAGGCGAGCTCTCAAGAGTGGTGCTTGCCTTAAAAGCAATTATTGCAAAGACAGGCTCAATTGAAACAGTGGTTTTTGATGAAGTCGACGCTGGAATAGGCGGCGGAACAGCAGAAGTTGTGGGAAAAAAACTTTCAGCTCTATCAAAATACCATCAAATCATATGTATCACTCACCTTGCCCAGATTGCAAAATTCGGATCCAATCATTTTAAAATATCAAAATCGATTTTAAACGGCAGGACCCGTACTGAAATCGAGCCGTTGGGCAAGAAAGAGCGCGTTAAAGAGCTTGCCCGGATGCTGGGGGGTGAAAAAATTACCACAGCGACTATGGACCATGCGCGTGAACTTCTAAAAACAGTTTTATTTTAAAATTATGTGGAGGTTATTGCGCGGATGTATAATTCGTTTACTGTTTTCGCACTCCATGCTTTAGCATAATCAGGGGGTTCGATTCTTTCATCGTTAAGGCGGCCGGCCACTTCTTCTGCGGACAGTCCGACAACACCGATCAGAGAAACAATTCGTTCGATAAGCTGGCCACCCTTCAGTTTTTTGTTATCGCTAACGGCTTCAACGCTGTCCGGGGGAGGTCCGACAATATCGTTACCGCTAACTTTCTTATCTATATTCAGCAATGCCCGGCTGACAATATTAGAAAGGCTTTCGCCTGTCCTCGTCTTTTCTCTTTGCATAATAGAAAATGCGCCCGGGTCAACAACAACCGTCAATCGTTTTTTTCCTGAATTTTTTTGACGTTCCTGCCATTTTCTCTGCCGTTCTTTCACAGACATTGCCATGGCGATCTCCCAACACATGTTAGCGATAGCTTTTCGTTAGCGCTAACATATCCTGATTGCCTGCCACAGTCAAGTCTTTTTTAACGCCTTTTTAAAATACAGACTTAAAACTCGGGCTTAAAATCCGCCTTGCCAAAGCCTATCATACTTTGACATTTCATGCCCCAGCTGCACGCCTTTTCTTTTTCTACAACTTCAGCATCCACGTCAAATTCAAAACAGACATTCTGATTTTTTCTGAGAATATCGATTTTCTTTCCTTCAAGCGCTCCATGAAAATAGAGCGTATTGTCCTTATATCCAAAACATAACGGCACGATATATGGCATATTACCGTCAGACAATCCAAGCCGGCAAACAATGGACTGGTTAATTATCGCCTCAATGGCAGAGTTGTCTGTAATCTCTTTCTCGTTTCTTCGCATTTCGGCCAATCCTTTTTAATTTCAATTCGAACCTGAATCCCGGCTTATCTCTTCCAGTGCAAGTTTACCTGCTTTGATATGTATGGCGGTTCTGACAAGCTTTTTGACAGCTATGTCCATCATCACTTTTCCTATAAAATCTTCTTTAACTGCAAACCGTGTCTCACGTATGGGTACTCCAAGACCTTCTCTGGTGGAAACCGCTGCAGATCCAAAACTGACGACATTGAGTCCCAAGGCAGAAAGCGAAGTTCTCATCAATTCAAGTGCTGTATCCTGCCCGGCATTCCTGAAAAAGCCAATCGTCATTGCAGCGGCTACTTTATCTTGCAATCGAAAATCATGGACAAAGGTGCGGCAACGATCAATAAACGTTTTTACCTGCCCTGGAATTGACGCAATATAAACCGGTGCCATGAGTATGATAGCATCGGCCTCAACCATTTTTTGGTGAAGTTCATCCAATCCATCTTTAATAGAGCAGTTATATCCCTCTATAGGAACGGGGGACACATCAAAACCTACTTCTGCCTGGATCTTATGGACTTTACGCATACATTTGTCACATCCAATACAAAACGTAAGCTTGTAGTCACAAAGATGAACGAACTCTGTAGTTGCCTGCCCGGTTGCTTCCGCCTGTTTTAGCGCTTCTTCAAGCTGATATTGGCAGTTTCCATTCTTTATCGGGGTCCCGGCTATTCCAAGGATCTTGACCTTTACGTCTTTTATCGCCATTTTTTGCTCCTAAATTTTTGTTGTCCAATAATCAATGTACTAGCAGTCTCGTAAAACGTCAAAATTGTTATGACGGGCGGGCGTCTCTTTTATTCCAACTCCAAAGGTTTAAACATACTCCGGAATTCCGGCATAAAAGTGACATCCCCTTCAATGGTCATCTTTCCCGTCAGAACCGCTGTAATGCCATCCAGTTTGCCGGTCACAATATCATGATATGCGCTATCTCTTGCAACAATGTAAACCCTGGGGGATTTAAGGATCTCTTCAGTAAGAGTCATCTCGCCATCCTTTATGGTAACGGTCCATTTTCCGCCTCCCTTTCCGGTAATATGATAACTGATAGTGGCACTGACATTTTTTGCTTTTTCAGGAATAAAACGCTCCTTCATTCCTTCGAAAAAATGAGCAACAGGCACGGGCTCTGCCGACAATTCATTCTCCAACTCGGCAATCAGATCTTTTTTTACAACCTTGCCGACTGCATTTTTTGGCAGACCCACCCTGAAGACCACAGACTCCGGCACTTTGTAGTCAGCCATCTCCTTTTTGCAGAATTCGATAATTTCTTCTTCACTGCAGGTTTCTCCCCGCTTCAAAACAATACAGGCTTTGGCCACCTGTCCATACTTATCATGACTTGCAGGGATAACAGCCACTGAATCAACGGCCGGATATTTTGCGATTACATTTTCGATCTCTTTGGGATAAACATTCACACCTCCCCTGATGATCATTTCCTTTTTTCGGTCAACAATAAAAAGGAAACCGTCATTATCGGTTAAACCTATATCTCCAGTATAAAGCCACCCGCCTTTTATCGTTTCCGCTGTTGCCTCCGGGTTGTTAAGATATCCTTTCATCACCGTATCACCCTTCACAACGATCTCCCCGATTTCACCGGCAGGAATCTGCTGGCCCTCTTCATTGAAAATTTTGACCTCTATTCCTGAAAAGCCTGTTCCGATGGAACCCGACTTTCGTTTGCTTTCCATATTTGCAGAGATGCCGCCGGAGTTTTCTGTTGCGCCATATGCCTCCAGTATGGGGATATGGAATCTCTTCTCACATTCCTCAAGCTGGATCTCCGGAATCGGTGCTGCTCCTGAAAGCCCCATTCGAAGTGAACTCGTATCCGTTGAATCAGCGTCGGGTATTCTTAAAAGAATATTCCACATGGTCGGAACAATGTAAAACCCATTTACTTTATATTTTTCCACGCATTCCCAGAATTCTGTGGCGGAAAAATTTCTCCTGAGAATGATTGTTGCTCCGCTGTATATGGTGGGAAAGGAAAGGTCACATAGACCGCCACCGTGAAAAAGGGGAAGGACGCACAATATTTTTTCAGCAGGCTGAACCGGAATATGCTTTGTCTTGATATGGGCGCCATACACAATACCTTTATGTGTCAGCATGACCCCTTTAGGTCGGCCTGTTGTTCCTGAAGTGTACAGTACCGCAGCCACATCCTCACTTGAAGGCGGATCGGTCATGTCCGGCTTTTTGCCCCCTTTGTTGATGATTTCAGGCAGATATTCATGGGGAAAGTCAAGCTCCATTGGAGTCGGCGAGTTTATTACAATTTTCTTCACGAAGTGGAGCTTATCCTTGATAGTGGAAACTATCGGTGCAAATTCAGGATCCACTACAAGTATTTTCGGTTTTGAATCGCCTATGAGAAACTCCACCTCAGACGCCTGCCACCAGCAGCTGACAGGACCTCCTGCTGCTCCAGCCTTATTAATACCGAAAAGCGTATAGAAAAAGTAAGGAGAATTGCCCATCATAAAAGAGACGATATCCCCTTTTTTAACACCATTATCCTGCAGCCAGACTGCAAATGTATCCGACCGTAAATCCAGGTCCCGGTAAGTGATGATCTCATCATAAAAATTCACAAACTGAGTATCCGGATATATCCGTGCATTGCGTTTCACCAGATCAACTGTAGTATTAACTTGACTATCCATTTACATTCTCCTAATTACTCTGGCTTTTCGCCATTTCTTTTTCGTTATCTGCTGCCTTTTTTCGATAAAATTCATATACACTGCCTATTTTATACAGCCAGTTCCCTATGCCCGGGTGGATGGCGTCCAACAGTGGTATAAGCCACGCCGGACCAGGATTTACAACAATTTCATCGATATCTTTTTTAATAGCCTTGATAACGGCACCAGCGACTTTTGCAGGTGTTGTTTCGCCTGCAATCCAGGGCGCTTTTTGATTATAAACGGCAAACATGCCGGATTCGGAAACAAAGCCGGGGCAAATTACCGATACACCGACACCGCTTCCGGCAAGTTCCAATCTAAGGCCTTTGCTCCATTCTACCAGCCCGGCTTTAGTGGCTGAATATGTACAGGCGTAAGGATTACCCCTTTTGCCTCCCAGGGAGGACATGGTAACAATATGACCGCTCCCCTGTGCCAGAAGATCCGGCAAAGCCACGCGGGTGAGTAGCATCGGCGCAATCAGGTTGGTCTGAATCATTTTTTCTATATAGTCGGTGGTTAAGGCAGTATATGAGCAAACCCATTCCATCCCTGCATTATTAACAATCAAGTCGATGTGCCCGAAATCTGCTTTGACATCTTTAACCAGTTTTTCTCTTGAAGCCTGATCAGTAATATCTGCAGGATAAATCTTTATCTTTACATTTTCTCGTGACATTTCATCCGCCGTGGTTTTCAACCCTTCTTCGGATCTTGCAGTCAAAGCCAGATTCACGCCTTCCTTTGCGAGAAAGCCGGCGATATGAGGTCCCAGGCCTCGTGACCCTCCGGTCATAAGTGCTATTTTCCCTTTTATATTTTCCATGGTAATTCCTCAGGTTGTAAATACCTTTTGGTAACGGCCGTGATTGACCTTTATAAATCAAACCAGCCACTATCCTTGTACCACTGCAAGGTTTCCTTCAAACCCTTTTCCATGGTCGGATATTTGAATTCAAATCCCGTGGCTTTGAGTTTGCTGTTGTCCCAATGTTTATCACAGTTCACATAATCGAGTGTTGCTTTTTCGAGGAGCGGTTTTGTGCCGAGTCGCCTTGCAATAAACTGAGAAATAATGGCAATCGGCTTTGCTACTGAAAGTGGAAGATGGAAAAACTTCTTTTCTATTCCGAGAAGTTCCCGGCTCGCCATGGTATAAAATTCAGACGAACTGATGTGTGTGTCATCCGCAACATTGTATGCCTCTCCGATCATGTCTTCATGATCATAAGCATGGATCACTGAACGGCACATATCTTCCACATGAAGAAACGCTTCGATTGTATCCCCCTTTCCCAAAATCAACTTTTTTTTCTTATTTTTCTCCTCACAAACCATTTTAAAGACGATGAACAAACCGTATTCTGATCGCGTACCGTAAATAGCGGCAGGCCGGAAGATGGTTGCCCTAAGCCCTTTGTTCCTGATATATTTCTGAACAACCTTTTCACCTTCCCATTTACTTGCGTTATAATTATTAAGCGGTGGCGTGACTTTTGGGTCACCTTCTTTTACCGGGTTGCCGGGATTTGAACTATAGCCGTATACACCAACAGAAGAAAAGTGCATAAATCGATCCACGCCTTCCTTAACAGCCGCAGCACACAAGTTTTCAACTGCATTCACATTGACGTTAAAAATAACTTTGTCAGGAGTTGAATAATCATGAATTCCAGCCACATGGATCACACTGCCCACGCCTTTAACCAACTCATCAAGCCCTTCTGATTTGGTCAAATCAGACTTGACGAATTCAACTCCCAGCGCCTCAAACATGGCGCCGTAATAGCGACTTGATACGTCAGTTGCCCTTACGCGAAATCCTGCCTTAACTGCTTCAGCAACCATATGATGGCCGGAAAAACCTGATGCGCCTGTAACCAGCACAAGCCCCCTGTCTGCTTCTCCCATAATGCACCTCCTAGTAAATAATACCTAATTTTTTCAGAACACCTTCTCCCGGCTGCCCGTTCTCATCCCAGCCCCTGAGCTTATAATATCTGGTCAGCATCTTATCGAGTTCAACAGGAGCCCATCCTTCCTCACCGGCCTCTTCGAGCATCCTTTTGGGCAATGTATCATCTTTTCGGCTGATGCCTTCGCGACAGTTCATATATCGTTCCAGATTAAAAACACGTTCACCGATCCTGTACAAATCTTTCCTGCTGATCTTGTAGCCCAGGAGACCGGACAAAAGAGCACAATAATCAGACAAATCCGTTGTCGCCACAGCAATGGAAGGCAAGTTGCGCATTACAAACCGAAGAATCGGTGCCGGTGTATATTTATATGCAAAATTTTCCTCTAGAAACGGATACTGAGTCTGGAGACAAAAAATAGCGGAATTTGTCATTTCCATCACATCCTGTAAGAATTTTACAAAATGTGCCTTGGCATTTGTGCCGTGAGGACTCAGATAAGATTTCCCTCCTTCTCCAAGCGGGTCGGTTTCCACTGCATGAGTACTGCCTGAAAGATGTGTCGCTCCGCAATTAGCTGTTGCATACCCGAGGCCCTGTCCTGTGCAGCCCCGAGGATCATAACCAGCCACCTCAAGTCCCTTCACATGGAACGCAAAGTCTTCACCACCATATTTTTGTGAAAGCCGTCTTACACCTTCAGCCAGATCGTTACCAAGCCCTCGGCGATAAGCGATGTCTTCGATGGTTTTATCAATAGTGCTTGAATCACCGAATTTAAGATCGCTCTCAAGCATCCCCTTTTCAGTCAGTTCCATTGCAAAACCGATTACATTGCCCGTGCTGATGGAATCGAGTCCTAATCGATTCAGCTTATCATTCCAGGCGGCAATCTCATTTAGATTCCCGATCATCAAATTAGAGCCCATCAACGCTATGGTTTCATACTCAGGAGATATCATCTCTTTGTTGTTAAATTTTCCGATTCGTCCGCACTTAATAGGGCAGCCCGGACAACCATGATTCTTAATTTTATGGTGATCACGTATTTTTTCCGCACTGATGTCTTCCATCCTGTCAAAATGAGATTTGCCAAAATTTCGAACCGGCATAATAGAAGTACTTCCAAAGACACGGACATTCTGAGCGGTTCCCAGCTCTCTAAGCCTTCGACCCGAATTGTCATGAGCCGCCACCTTTTTTTGGGCAACCTTCAGCGCCTTTTTGAATCGAGCAGGATCAACCACTGTAATTTTTTTATTCCCTCTTGCCACAATCCCTTTCAAATTTTTTGATCCCATTACCGCACCCAGTCCGCATCGTCCGGCAATCCGTCTTCCTGATGCGATTACGGCAAACTTTACCAGGTTTTCTCCTGCAGGCCCTATTGCAACCCAGTCACCTTCCTCCTTATTGGCTTCCTGAAAGTCAACAGTATCCATACCCCATGACCCTGATGCATCTTTTACGGCAACTTCACCGTTATGAATACTGATATACACCTGTTTGTCGGACCTTCCCCTAACCATAATTCCGTCATAACCTGATTTCTTAAGACTAATACCAAATTTTCCGCCCACGTATGAAGAAGCGAAGATGCCTGTTAGTGGGGATTTACACATCACCACAAATCGGCCACCGGCCGGCGAAGGGGTTCCTGCAGCGGGACCAGTCATCATCACAAGTATATTTTCAGGTGAAAGCGGGTCGATTCCTACACTGATATTTTCAAAAAGGAGTTTTGTAGCCAACCCTTTTCCACCTAAGTATTCACGCTGATCCTTATGAGATATTTCTATTATGCCCGTTTTGCCGGTCGTCAGGTTAATATCAAGTACACGATTGTTTGCAGCTTTAATTTCTTCCATAGCACCACCTTTTATATATGCTTTATTCCTCCTTAAACGTAATATCTACAGATCCGCAGTCCATTGTGATCTTTTTGGATCTGTTCTCTTTTTGAATAGCCCTCATCACCATACCGAAAATCATATCCCTGTTTTCCGATAAATTCTGTGGCCGGTTCAGCAAAAGCCATTGAATTGTAAGATGTTCAATAAAGCCGAGGACCATGTTTCGGACAATGTACGGATCAAGGTCATCCCTGAACAAGCCCTTTTCCACACCTTCGTTAAAGACATCTACAATGCTACGTGCAGACGTTTTTACGACCTGGTAAGCTTTGGATTTAATAAAATTGCGATTGCCTTTTAGCAGAAGAAGAGCAACGGAAGTGTAAAGACGATTGTTTTCATAAAACTCAAGGTATGCCTGAATAATCACACGGATTTTCTCCCGCGGGGAGTGAATATAGTGTGAAATACTGCTTATCCGTTCGTTTTCTCTGGCTGTATAAAGTTCGGAAATGGAAAAAAGGACATCTTCTTTTGAAGAAAAATATTCGTACACCGTAGCATCCGAAATATTTGCCGCTTTGCTGATAGCT
>CAZTYY010000060.1:0-16161 GCA_964617785.1 uncultured Desulfobacterales bacterium
TATAAAGTTACAAGCGTTCTTGAAGACAGCAAACTGTTATTAAGCTGCCGGTTTGACAATGAAAAGTAAAGTCTATAATGCCTAAAAATATATGAGGGTGTTAAATGCAATGCGCCGTTGTATTTATGTGTTTATTTAGTTAGTTATACATTTTCTCAGACTTAATACGCAAGAATCTAATATCGAAATCCTAAACAAACGTTCAAATCTCTGACCCGGCCCAGAGAACCGGGTTTTGAAAGCAGAATAAAAGGAGGCAAAGATGAAGTACACTGCAAAATACCGCTTTAAAGAGAGCCTTGGCATGAAAGGTTTTACACTAATAGAAATGGCAATTGTCCTCATAATAATCGGCATTATCATTGGGGCTGTTGTCAAGGGAAAGGATGTCATCAGAAGCGGAGAACAGAAAAAACTTTACACAAAATTTCTAAATTCATGGCAGATGTCCTATCTTGTATTTTATGACAGGACCGGAAAAATACTCGGCGATACACATGACGGTTCGTCAGCGGGGCAGAATGGACATGCGGACACCTCAGCCGGAGACGGAACAAAATCTTCAGGAGATGAGGCAGAACTGTGCTCAAGCAGTAATGTCGGCTATTACGGCTTAACCCAGGCAGGCTCAGATTGTCCCACAACAAATACAAACAACAGTTATACATACAACTATACTGACAGTGAAGGAAACGGTCACACACTGACCATCGCCTTTCTCTTTGATTCGATAAATAATTATAACTACATGGCCATTATCGGTATGGTTACGGAACTTGCCATGGCCATGGACACACTGATTGACGGAGGGGCTGACGGAACTGAAGGAGATTTCTTAAACGGATCAGGTGCCGTTACCTGGGGTCTGGACCCAACAGCAATAATACCTGAAGTCAGGTGGAAAATGCAAATTTGACAGGCTAATTTGACCGGTTACATGTAAAAATGAATTTATTCAGATCACATATAACAACAGGTGTCCTTGCGGCGGTTTTTCTAATCGCCTCCTACTTTGTCCTAAAAACACTACAAAGCTGTGCCTTGCATCAGGAAAGAGCGAATACTCTTGAAACTCGGACAAGACTGCTAAGACAGGAACATAAAGAGACAGAGCGAAAAAAACGGATTCTCTCACGGGTCAATGCATTTATTGACAAGGCAAACAGACTCGGTCTTACTGAAGACAGATGGTCTGTCTACAATGTCGAGATATCCGAACCTGCCACATTTAACGGGATAACTCAGATTCTAAATGCGTGTACTCATTCCACGAAATACTACTTCAAGCCAGCCATGTTTCATGTAAAAACCGCGGAACAAGACGTCCCCGGCAAGGAAAAGAAACCTTCGGAAACATCCTCGGCTGATTCAATTGAATCTATAGATGCGGATCTTTTCATATCTCTTAAGGGGACCTTTATTGTCAGGAACAGGTAATGTTTACTAATAATCACAAATATACAATTGAGCTTGACGGGCTCACTTACAGCGGAGATGGAAATCATCTGGAGCAAGTTGTAAATCTTAATGCCGTTGACAACTACTGCATATTTGTCTCGGATATGCAGGAAGCTGTTTCAAGAACCAGTCTTGTGGAAGCTGATGTAAAATATGTCGAACTTATAACCAGAAAAAATCTCCGGGAAGCAGGCGAATTTGACGAACCAATATCGGTTATCCCTCACTGGAAGAAAAAAAGGGGGAGAAACAGCACGGAAATATGTTTTACCGCACTTCCGTCCCGTCTTTTTCTTCAGTATCAAGATCAAATTAATGAAAATGACCATGCAGTTCTACTGCTTCCGCTATATACGGTTCTCCTGGATGCGTTGAAGAAAAGACGATCTCGCAATCCCATAGCTGTCACCTTCATGCATGGCCGATTCGTAGATATGATTATCGGGACAAAACACCGTGTTTACTATGCCAACAGATGCGTAGCCTTTGACACATCCTCCGAGCAGGTTGAGTCTCTTTGGAATACTGTGAAAAGTGATGTCGAAGCGGTTGAAAAAGAAAACAGCATCGAATTGGCTGAAATTTTCCACCTTGACTGGATAGACAGCCAGCCGCCACCTGAATGGTTAAAAAACGCAAAGAATAGATTCAATCAAATGGAGCCTGAACCTGTTTCAATAGACGGAGAAACGCACAATATATCTTTTTTAAAAGCAATAAGGGAAACATCCGGCTTGAATAGCATCTCTCCTGTTTTTAGTAAAATCACTTTTTACACCAAACAATATACGCCGCATTTAAACATACTCCTGCTACTGGCTATCATTTCCTGTCTTGCATTGTATTATTCTTTCCACAAAAAATCAGACGATCTTCAATCAACAATAATAGGAATAGAACAGAATGCTTTTGATCTTGCAAAAAGGCAGGGTCTCGATATTGTTTCAGCAAAAAACAGCAAAAATACACTCAATTTTATTCAGAACCTTAGTTTCAGCAAAAATGCACCAACATATAAAAATGTCATCAACCAGGTTTCAGATGCGTTCTCACCATTTGCCGCATCGGATATAAAGCTCAAAGAGATTAAAATCGACTATTCGGACAATTCCGTCCAAATAGAAGTTGCAGGTAAGATTAATGCGCCATTCGATACCGCCTACCAAGGCTTTCAGACAGTTGCTTCCAGACTGAACAGGATGGGATATACTATTGACAAAAACAATTTTGACACACAAATCAGGACTTCAACTTTTTTACTGAGACTTTCAAAAAGGATCCAATGAAAGTTAAATATAACGGCATTCTTGCATTGTGCTTCTTTCTCGGAAGTATATTTATAACAGCTATCTATGCTATGCATTTTTCTGAGGCAAAGTATGAATTCAAACTTGATAGGAAACAAAACAGTTTGGCTGATGTCTATGTCCCATCTTCTGTTGTATTAAAAAAGATCGAAATATTGCAAAGAGATATACCGGAAATAGCAAAACAGCAAAAACCTGATACCGCGCCAGTGAATCTAGGCCTGTTTGGTTATCATCCCGTTTCATACAGCAAATCCAATGATCTGCCGGGAACAAAAAATAAAAGGTTTAGATCTCTTGAAGCAGATTACAAGTTAACACTCGCTTTTTCTGCAGAAAAAAACTCTTTTTGCATTATAAACGACACACTGTATTCACCGGGTGATATGCTTCCCGGAGGTGCGCGTGTTGCAAAGATTGAATCGAAACGGGTCATGATACAAAAACTTGGCTCCGACACATGGATAGAACTTATCAAAAAATCGGAACAACTTGAAAAACAAAAATAGAAAAACTTCCAATGCAAAGCCATAATTTGAGGATTGAAATATGAAAAAAATAAATACGATTATTCTAATTTTTATTCTCTTTTGTTCTCTTGGGTGCCAGCACTCTCCTGAATCTGAACCTCTGACAAGCCCTTCAGATGATAAGCTTCTTAATGAGATGAAGTCAGAGTCAAATAAACTGGCTGAAAAAGGCAAAAAACTAGATTCTCTGGAAACAATTTCACCGAAGAAAATCGACATTATACCGGTCAAGCCTGAATATGACCCCCTTGACGACCAGATAGTCTCTTTCTCAATGGTCGATGAGGATCTCAGGATGATACTCTATACAATTGCGCGTTCAATGGGTATGAATCTTATAATAGATCCGGAAATCACTACAGACAAAAACCTCCTTACAATCAACTTTGAAAAAGTATCGGCGTCAAAAGTATTGAGTGAAGTTCTTGGAATATACGACCTCTATTATGAAACCGATGAAAATATAATCAGGATAAAACCTTTCCAGGAAAAGATGTTTAAGCTGAATTTTCTTGATACCAGCATGACAAGCAGTTTTGATATTGGAGGTGACGTTCTCGGGGCAGGAGATTCTGAAACAGCAACCGGACTCAGTGGAAGCTTTAGGCTTTCCGGAGAGAGCGTCAAAAAAGGAAACCCGTATGATGAAATAGAGAATACGATCAAGCGTATTAAAACAACTAATGGGATTTATGCATTAAACCGCCTGTCAGGAACGCTATTCCTTAAAGATACGCCTTCTGTTATTAACACAGCCTCCAAAATAATTCGTATTTTCAATAAAACCCTTTCGAGACAGCTGCTTATCAAGGCAAGAATTCTCGAAGTATCTCTTCTGGATGAATATAAGTACGGTATTGACTGGAGCGTAATACAAGACAAGTCACAATCAAAATCAGTATTTACCAACGTCTCCTGGTCCCTAGGAAACGGCCTTGCAATAAGCAACAATAACGCTAATATTTCTATTAATCCCATGGGTGAAGCAATCGATGCGTTAAAAACCTTTGGTGATACAAAAGTAATCTCAAATCCTGTAATCCGCTGCAAGCACGGTAAAACTTCAATTATCAGCGTGGGAACTTCATACAGTTATAAAAAAAGTGTTGAGACAACAACAACAACCGGCGATAACCCGACAACTGAAACCGACGTCGAAGTTTCAACGGTTTTTGACGGACTAATCCTCGGCGTCACCCCTTTTATCGAAGAAAATGGTAAAATCTCCCTGCAGATCAATCCCATAAAGAGTGATGTCGACAAAGGCAGTCTTGAACTGGTTAGCGTTGGCGGCAACGCTTCAGGACAGAGCATAACCCTTCCCCAGGTGCATATAAAAGAAATCAGCTCGACAATAGCCTTGAATAACCATGATGTAATAATCTTGGGAGGCCTGATCGATAAAAACAAAGGAACAACCAAAAGTGAAATGCCTTATCTTTCATCAATCCCTGTCCTCGGCTATCTTTTTAAGAGAGATATAGAAAGAGAGGAAATAAGGGAAATGGTAATACTATTAACAGTGTCAATCATATGAGCCTTATTTATAAAAGCTTAAAAAAGCTGAAAGCACAATCGGCTAAAACTGAAAAAGCAAAAAGGCCTGAAGCGGGGAATGTCTACACATTTCGCAAACTTCTTTTTTCGCCACAGACGTTTATTTTAATTTTTCTCCTTATCCTGACTATGGGTTTTGTTACAATTCAGGGTTATCATTTTATTCGAAATACATTTTTCGTTAAAAAACAAACCATTGAAAATAACATCTCTGACAAAAATACAAAAGCCGAACCTGTTAACAATGGAACCTCGAGCATAGATACACCTGTCGGGCCCATGATGAATGAAGAGGGCATACCACCTGCTCCTGAAACAATTCCTGTTACAAATGCGACACCCAGAAAACTCACTTTACCTTCGGCCGCAATGAAAACATCAATCCAATCCGGAAAGAAAACGAATACCGGTTCTTCACTAACCCCGGGGGATCTGCCTGAACAATCATTTACAGCAAGATTCCCGCCTCCCCGGCAATACAGTGAGTCAAAATATTTGCAACAGCAACCCGACAAGGCCTCAAACCCGACACCGGAATCGGCTGCAAAGGTAGTATCACAAGCTGAAAAACAGCACCTTGAAAAAATAGATCGGCAATCCAAAATCACACGGCTTGTTTCAAAAATCGAAAAATCTCTTAGGGGACAGAACTTGGAACAAACCGAAACCCTCCTAAAAAAACTAACTGCTGTAAAAGGAGAACAAAATAGTTATGTATTAAAACTCAAAGCCTATCTTTTAATCCTGAAAAGAGATTTCCGGGAGGCGGAAAATATCCTTGAAAAAATTCTCTCAGGAAACAGTAGCGACCTGAATGCAGGAATTAATATGGCGGTGATAGAAGCCGGAACCGGTCGCCTTAGTTCAGCACAAGATCGACTTAAAAGACTCAGCAAACTTTTTCCCGAGAATGCCGAGATTGATGAACTTATGGAGAGGCTTCAATAATCATGTTTCTTACAGGGAGAACGGCAAACAGAATCGTATCCGTCATGATTTATTTCGGCGGGTGCCTGCTGCTACTTAAGGGAGGGTTTGCTCTTATTAATTATTCTGTTGATTCAAAACTCTATAACGACTTTCTGGTCCCATGGAGAATTGCAGCGGACTCATACAAGGCCAAAGCCGGAGACTGGTCAGGCTTTACCGGCAGCAATCATCTGCCATATATGAATCACCTGGTTAAATCGATGCAGCGTTATGATATTTATCCACCGGAATCCAATACAGGGCATAAATTTATATACAGCGTCAAGAAAACTGATATTAAAAGCCGTAATTTCAGTGTTCTTCTTCTCTGCCTTAAGCAGCGGATCGTGATTTACGGTCTTCCTGAAAAAACATTTCAAAGAATAGACCGGTTTATAGATAATCACCAGGACCGGGCCAGCGGCAATTTCACCGGCAAATTATCATTGAAGGATCAAACCTGTACAGGCATATGGCAATTATAATGAGCACGACTGAAGACATAAATGAGCTGGGATATCTCAGCTATTTCGGACTAAAACAGGAACCCTTCCCCGTTGCCCCGGATGACGATAACTTTTACATTTCATCACATATCGACACAGTCCTGACAGAAATCATACACGGAATCAAGACTCGCAAAGGATTTATGGTCCTTGCCGGAGACACCGGAGTCGGCAAAACAACCATAAGCCGCCGAATCATCCAAATCCTTGAAGAAAACAATATCGAATCTTCCCTTGTGATACATACATCTTGCAGGGATGTGGAACTTTTGAGGGAAATAAACCGTGATTTTGGCTTGGAAACTAAAAATCTTCGCATAGGGGATCTTATAAAATCCCTGAACGACTACCTGGAGGATCAAAATCAGCAAAATAAAAACTGTGCTCTTATTGTTGATGACGCTCAGAATCTTGATCAAAAAAGCCTGGAATTGATCCGGATGATATCCAATTTTGAAGCTGATCGAAAAAAGCTGATACAGATTCTACTAATCGGGCAACCCGAACTTGTGGACAAGCTTAACCTTCCTGAACTCAGGCAATTAAAGAGCCGGGTCATCATCTGGCAGACAGTAAGGCCCCTTACAAAAACCGAGCTTGACAGTTACCTTGGCTTCAAGCTCAACGTTTCGGGGAGCAGTGGGCGTTTGTCAATTACAAAAAAGGCCCAAAAAGTAATTTACCGATATACCGAGGGTAACCTCCGACACATTAATAAACTCATGGACAGATGCCTTTATGCTGCGTTTCTGCATGATACCCTTATAATAAATAAACGTGTTGTTCTGGAGGCCCGCCAAGATCTTGAATACGAAGTTCCTCTAAAAGAAAAAAAGATCTTTCCATATGTTGCCGCAGCCGGCCTCGTTATTGCATTTAGTCTTTTTTCTATCTATTACCATTTTCATGCCAAGCCGGTTACGGAAAAATTCGAAAAAATTGCCTCCGTGGATTCATCGGATTTTCAGACAAAGGAACCAACATCGTTTATAAAGATAAAAAAGATTTCACCTATTACATCCGAACTCCTTCCCGTACCTCGGCCAACCATCTCCCCAACTTTTTCAACACCGCATCCGATAAAGGCTTTTCTTGAGAACTACAAGCTGTCTTTTTATGAAAACTTCTTTTATCGATCATTGAAGGAAAGAAACCTGGCCGGCGTGTCGGAGACCATTTTTAAGGATACAGGGTACAGAATGATTCGGCTTGAAAAAATGCGCCCAAGCCTACAAAAAAAATATGGTGTGCTAACATATCGGCCCGAAAGTGAAGAAAAAGATATTTTTCTTTTGTTCTGGAAGCCATTAATAATGGCGGATGAAATATATTACGGATATCAAAGTGAAACCATCCGTATGTTTCAGGAAAAACTGGCGGACATGGATTTCTATCGTTTTGAAATAGACGGTATCGCAGGGCTCTATTTTTTTAAGGCAATAGTCAAGTTTCAGAAAAAAATGGGGCTCAAACCGACGGGCTTTCCGGATGCCGCTACCCTCTTTCTTTTAAACAACGAGTGCGAGGAAAACGTATGACGAGCCTGCAAAAGAAAAAAAAGTATATTGGTGAGCTTCTCAAAGACAAGGGAATGATAACCGAAGAGCACATCCAGTATGTCCTACAGGAACAAAAGATTTCAAAAGAACGTGTGGGTGAAATTTTTGAACGGCTCGGATTTGTAACGGAATATGAAGTAGTGCTGACACTTGCGGAACAGGAAGAGGTGCCGTATATCGATGTCGACGAAATTTTCCCCGAGGAAAAAATACTTAAAATGTTCAATAAAAACTTGTGCCTGAACAATGTATTTCTGCCGATAAAAACAGTGGGCAACAATATCGAAGTTGCAGTAAGTAATGTGTCGGATCCCAAATTAGGCCAATTGATTTCCAGGCAAACAGGACTTGCACCAAAGTTCTATATGGCGGAACGCAGAAAGATCGTAAACGGCATTAACAAATTCTTCTACTTCATGGACAATCCCGTGGAGAAACTGATTGAGAACGAAATCAATGTTCTCGCCCAGGATGTAGAAATGGCAAGAGGTATGGAAAATCTTGTAAAATATATTCTTCATCTTGCTGTAAAAATGCGGGCTACGGATATCCATATACACCCCATGAAACAGGCTACAAACATCGCCTTTCGTGTCGACGGTGTCATGACATCCATTATCTTTCTGCCAAATTCCTTAAACCGAATTGTCGCCACCTTAAAAATGAAAGCCGATATGGATATTGCCGAGCAGAGGCTTCCACAGGACGGCCGCTTTTCAGATACAATACTGAATAACAGTTTTGACTTCAGAGTTTCAACAATCGTCTCCCCGCAGGGAGAAAATATGGTGATCAGAATTTTGCCAACTGAAAGCTCAGTCATGGGAATGGAGCAGCTTGGTTTTTTTAAGGAGCATATCGAGCTTGTTGAAACACTTTTTAATGAACCGTTTGGCATCATCCTGCTCACCGGACCGACAGGATCAGGAAAATCTACTACCCTGTATGCGGGCATCCGGAAGCTCAACCTTCTTCAAAAAAATGTCCTCACCGTTGAGGAGCCCATTGAATACGACATTCCGCTTCTCCGGCAAACACAGGTAAATGAGAAAGCCGGCTATACATTCGCAAATGCCATACGATATTTCCTTCGCCATGATCCGGATGTAATCCTGGTTGGCGAGATAAGAGATGAAGAAACCGCAAAAACGGCTGTAACGGCAGCCTCCACAGGGCATCTGGTTCTTTCCACTCTTCATACAAACAGTGCCGTTGGGGCAATACCAAGACTGAAGGACCTCGGTGTAAGGCCTTTCTTGATCGCAGACTCCCTGATCGGAATTGTCAGTCAACGACTTGTGCGTAAAATCTGTAACTCCTGCAAAACAGCCTATACACCTTCTGAATTGGAGAAAAATTACCTTAAAGATGCTTCGATAATGAATCTTTACAAAGGAGAGGGGTGCGAAATTTGTAACAAATCCGGCTATTTCGGCAGAACACTTGTATACGAGCTGATGTCTGTGGACCGTGTCCTTGCAATAATGATAGAACAGGAGACAACTTTAAACAGAATTACAGAAGCTGCAAGGCAGGGAAGCTTTGTGGATATTTTTGATGTGACAGCTGAAAAAGTAAAACAGGGCATCACAACCTCCGAAGAGGCAATTAGGGTACTGGGGCATATCAGGCAAGCGTAAACAATCATGCACTATTATCTATATAAAGTTATAGAAGCTTCCGGAAGTATCTCATCCGGCATTATTAAACTTCCCTATAAAGATATCATATCTACCATTACTCACCTGGAGCAGGACGGCAGTAAGGCTATTCGCGTCAAAAAACTCGGGCCTGCGCTCTCAGAAATTTTCAGAGTTTTGACTACTGGAATTAAAAAAAAACTGACAAGGTCGAACCAGGCTGAAATACTGAACAATATTTCTCTTATGCTCCGGTCCGGTGTTCCCCTGACCACGGCCCTTAAAGAATCTGCCGCCGATTCGGATATTCCTGAAATAGCCGGCGATGTTCATGATATGATTACATCGATTCAAGGAGGCATCGGCTTCTCGGAAACCACGGCAAAATATGATCACATCTTTCCAAAAACAATCCTTCATTTGATCCGCATAGGCGAGGAAACCGGCCGCCTGGATGAAATGCTGAAAGAGAGCGCTGAGCACCTTAAACGCATGGAAAGCATTATCAGTGATACAAAGCAGGCACTTTTGTACCCTGCTTTTGTATTTGTTGCAATGGGAGCCGGCCTTATCTTCTGGTTTTACTATGTTGTTCCTAAAATCATTACGCTCTTTTCGGAAATGGACGTTGAGCTTCCTCCTCTCACCATACTGCTCGTCAAAATTTCAGATATTCTGCAGAACTATGCCTTCCATCTTGCTTTCGGAATTGCGGTAGCCGCTGTCGTCATCGTAACGGTATATAAAGGGAATAAACAGTTTAAAAAAATGGCAGACGCGCTTCTCCTTAAACTGCCTGTGTGTGGAACCATCATCTCCGCTTCTGTTCTCGCCTTTATTGCCGAATACCTGTCGCTTCTGATAGGGGCAGGAGTTGATATCATCAGATCAATCGCGATTCTTGAGGAATCCATCGGCAATGAAATCTATCGGGAAAAGCTCGGGGAAATAAAAGAGAGCATTAAAAGAGGAGAAGAGATTGCCGCATCATTTAGAAATGCGTCCGTTTTTCCGACGTTTGTCACGAGAATGATCGGCATAGGTGAGATGAGCGGAACACTCACGGAGCAACTCAATCACATTGCTGAAGAGTATAAGAACAAATTGTCCATACTGGTGTCCACCATCGGCAAGATGATAGAACCGATTGTCCTTATTGTTGCCGGTGTAATGTTTGCGATAATTATCGGCGGACTTTTGCTGCCGATTTATGATCTTATAGGCCAAATAAGCGGGTAGACGACGATACCGACCTGTGCGACAATGCTTAAGAACCTCCAGGCTGAATCACTTAATCTGAAAGCGTGGTGGGTCAATCCGCTCGCTTTTGCATACAGGGCATCGCCCGGGTTTGGTCTTCCTTTTGCGTTTTTTGAAGGTAAAACCGCATTCGATGCAGTGCGCCGGGGAAACCACGAACTTTTGGCCCTGACTGACGACACTCCGCTCGATATGTGGCAAATGATCATAGACCTCCTTTTCCCGAATACCGACCTGACCGGATATCATTTTTGAATCACATTCCTGCCTGCTCAATAAGTCAATTATCTGTTTCCGTATCGTGCTCATTCTTATTATCCGGAAAAATTTATTCTTTAATTATAGGCCGCATCAGCGGATAGTAGGGTTGAGCCTTATCACTTTTGTTGGATTTCGCTCAACCATTAATTGCACGAGGGACAACTATGACTAAGAGCTTCAAGAGTGTCCACCTCGCTCTGTGACAGAGCTCTGTTATAAAGCCTTACTGTATCTATCCAACCGTGAAAAACCTGGTTGACTGCAAATCCTCCACCAACTGAATCCTGTTCCTGTCCTATCATTGCTCCGCCGACAGCTAACGTTACTGTGCCGGTATTTGCCCCGCCATTGCTGTCCGCCAATTCGGTGCCGTCAAGAAAAACCGTCTCTACTCCATCTGAAATCCGTCTTGTCCACACCAGATGATGCCATTGCCCGTCATCCACGGATGAGCCGATTGCAAAGCTTCCAGTAGAGCCAGTATTCACATGGGTTGTAAAGGATGTTCCAGCACTATTTAAGTAAATCAGCATGGTATTGTCTGAACCGACCGCATTACCTGAAAATATGGTGCTGATGCTCGACGATAGCGTTTCAATCCTGAACCACAAGACGAGTGAAAAATCGTTCAGGCTGTTAAATGCACTTGAACCAAAAGTTACATATTGATCTGTCGTGCCGCCCAGATTAAGAGCCGCAGCATAGCATTCCCTGCCATTCGCCCTTTCTGCCGTGTCGCCGGAATCGAAATTGTGACTTGTTCCGTGAGCGCTCTGGGTGCCTGTATCGAGCACCTCATCAGCTGTCCCGTCCCATAAACACTCATCCATATGCCATTCGGCAACCATTCCGGCGTAATAAGGCGCGTCTTCGGCACTACCGGCAACATTCAGTGTGTAGGTTCCTGTTAAAAGTGTATTGTCAGCGCAGGAACTGTCCTCTGCCGAAAGAGTAAACTGATAGCCGACAGCAGCGGTTGATGTTCCTATTTTCCGGAACACGGCAGTGTTCGATCCTGTTGAAATAACCTCGAAACCTCCCGGGCCGCTCCCCTGCCAGTTGATGGTCCAATTTGTCAGCTGGCCTATAATCGGACCTGTTACGGAAAAATCCCATGAGCATGTTGTTGAATCACAATTGAGGGTCACGGGTAGACCTGTGGCATCAAGTGTTCCATTTGATACAATAAGGGGAAGTGCCACTTCGTCTACTCTGCTGTCATTATCTGTCACTCTGACGGTTACATTATATGTCCCGGCACACACATCTATGTCACCTGCCAGTACTCCTGTGCTTACATCAGGCATAGTGAGCCCGAGGCCACCGTCCTGGGATACCAGTTCCCAGACATAGGGAAGTGATCCCCCGATGGCGGCAGGATCGGTGCCGCTTGTATACCCGGTGTCACCGACCGTGGCTCCCGGAAGATTGGTGCTTGTTATTACAACTGAATCCGCGCTGCAATCCCTGGTCACGGCCATATCAGCACTGATTTCATTTTCAGCAAGCGCCCTGTTATAAATTTTGACCTCATCAATCATGCCGCTGAAAAAATTTATTGGACTGCCGCTTCCCCTTGCGCCTATTAGAAATTTACTCGAATTGGAACCGATTGCCCCGGTCTGCCCTCTCGAATAGACTTCAACACCGTCTTTATACATAATTTGCTGAACACCGTCATACATAATCGTCAAATATGTCCATGTATCAGCAGTAATCGGGAAGCTGGTTCCCCCGTCCCATTCCCAGTGAGGCTGCCATGCATAATTAACATACCCGCTCTGTACCCGTGTTTCATATAAATTTTCTTTGTTGTAAACAATATTCTCCCCTGATGACCCATCCCAACTAACCCATGCTGAGATTGTCCAGGGCCCGGTACCGGGATCGAGATCTCCATCGACAGGAGCTTCAAGATCAAGATAACCGCCATTATTTGCGTCAACGCGCAAAAAAGACCCTGCCCGGCATATCTTCCCGCTGGAAGGTGTGGTCTGAGTCGGCAAAGCGCCGCTTCCACTTGCTGCTGCGACACCATTGCTTGATCCTGATCCCGTGTCCTCCACCTCACCCGCAGTACCGTTCCATGAAAAATTTTCCATCCTGTATTCTGCAACCGGCTCGGAATAACAGCTTCCAATGCACGAAGACCGTGTCAGGTTGTAAATTTCATCGATCTCTTCTGTTGTGAGGGCTTTGTGAAACAGCATCACTTCATCGAGCCTGCCGTTTAAGTACGTATGAAAACCGGCATATCCGATTGTAAACGAATCTGTTGACGTACGGGGATCCTGACTGAAGTTTATTGAACGACTTTCCACGTTATCAAGATAGACCTTCATTGTTGCCTGATCGTAAACACATAAAACATGATGCCATGCGCCGTCATTCACGGTAACGGCTGTCTGGGAGTTCCCATTCCCACCGTCAGAGTATATCTGGAAAAGTATGGTGCCATTGGTCGCAAGCCATACACCGTAATTCCGGTTAGTGCCGTCTCCCTTGCCGGCAAGCCTGACCCAGTCGGAAGCATTATCGTGAACCTTGACCCAAAGGGCTATGGAAAACGCACTGGTACGACGCAGCACTTCGCTGTCCGGAACTTCGATATAATCATCGGTGCCGTCAAAGAACCCTGCGTGGCAAATCTTTCCAGCGCCTGTCGTATTCGCACCATTCACGGCAGTACCGTCAAGCATATCTTCTCCCGAGTCACGAACCTCCCCTGTCGTACCATCCCAGGCGCATTCATCAAGATGCCATTCCGCCACCAGATTTTCGCCATATGGAGCACCCGTACCTTCAGGTGTTATCATGATAGTGTATGCCCCGGTTGTCACGGAATTATCACTGCATGTGTCATCTGTTGCGGTGACAGAAAATATATAAGGATCATTCCTTGACGTGGTGCCTGAACTTTTTTTAAACTCCGCGGTGGTATCCGAAACCGGATCTATTTGAAAGCCTCCCGGATCTACATCAAGCCACTGTATTGTCCAGGCATCAGGAGATGTTGAAGTAAATGGCCCAGCGTAATCTCCGTTTATTGTAAATTCCCTTTTAAACGTCGACTCACCCACCGTAAAATCAGCCGGATCCCCGAGTCCGGAAGGACCCGGTGTTATGACCAATGTACCATTGTTGATGGTAAGCGTGAATATATGGGAATCCGTCAAGCCGGAATCATATCTGTCAGCCACACGGATATCGACATCATAATCCCTCGCACAAGCATTTACGGTACCTGAAAGCGTACCTGAAGTTAGATCTATGGACAGTCCTGATACAGCCGGTGAGATCGAATCAAGGTACCAGTAATAATAACCCGAGCCCCCGGTAGCCTGAAACGCATGTGAAAAACCTGTCTCGCCGACTGTGGCTGATATCATCTGCGGACTTGTTACCAGGGCAACATCAGTCGGTGGAGGACATCCATCAGGACATACCGTAACACCTGAACTACAGCAATCCTGGTCATGACAGTCTATTTTACCGTCTTCGTCGTTATCAAGATCGTCGCTGCATAGCGCATCGGTATTTTCAACCCCTGTTCCAGTGCCGGTGCCGGCACTAGTGCCGATGCCGTATCCCTGACTTCCTGAAACATAGCCGCATGAACGCGCTATCATCAAATCGTCATATGAAAAGGTCACTATTCTAGACGGATCATCATACTCGGCGTTGTCAGGCCCCCCGTCACTGTTCAGATCATCAAAAAAGCTGTTGTCAAGGTCCATATCCTTGGGGCCACCGCTTATAATCACATACGCCATGTTTACTGCGCTTCCGTCGCTTGAACGGATTATGTGAAGTTTTCCGATATCGGCCGGCTCAACACATGAAGTGCCGAGTGCGGTTCCTAGCGAAACACTGTCTGTGGCGGTAAGGTCTTCGTAGACACCGTATTTTATCCGGTTGCCCCATGCATCATCACCGGAAGTAAGGCCGAGCGTAACATAGGGGAGGTTGCCGAAGTATGTCGGTGTGCTTGAATCCTCAACTCCCGATGTGCCGCTGTCCGCAAACGGAAGCCTGCCACTTGCAGTGATGAAACCCTGGATCTCATAATTGACCTTTTCCAGAACCGCCCTGCCCTGTTTGATCTTTGATGACCGTATCAGTGATGGCATAACTGTTGCCATAATTGAAATAATAATTCCTGCGATCACTATCACTACAGCCATTTCAATAAGAGTAAAGCCCGATTGCTGTATTGATACGGAAGGATGAGAAAAATGTTCAAGTTTTTTTTCCATATCCATAATACTATAATATTATTTAATAACGCTTGATGGCTTATCTTTATTTTAGTTATTTGTAAGTCAACGCTTAATAAGCATAAAACTAAAATCTGTTAAAAACTTTGATGGACGGGCTGTTATGGAATATGTTAAGATTTGTTTTGTATCGGTTTCATATGTGATTAATATCAATTCTTACTATATACTACAAATGAACTCTTTTGTCACCAAAAGAATGATAACAGTCTCGTAAAAAGTCAATTTGGGATGGCAAAGAAAAAAGTTCAAGCCCGGCTTAAACTGGGAGCGTCGCAAATCCCGAGGAATGAGGCGTACTTATCGTACGCCGCAGTGACGAGGGATGCAGCGCAACACAGATATTGGACTTTTTACGAAGCCATCAAGACAAATAACCACCCTTTTCCAATAGCACACCCATACTACCTAAATAGAACAAGAATCTGGTCAGACGGTCTGGGGCGACCGTTTCTCATGAAGCACAGCGAGCTCCCCCTTGAGGAAGAGTTTCTGGTAGTGCTGACGTCGCGGCTTGCCGCTGGAGGTCTTCTCGAGACTTCGAGGCTCCACGAACACCACGAATCGCACCGACAGGCCGTGCCCCTCGGAGACTGCACCCTGGACAGTCTTTACGGCAGAGGCCCAGAACTCATCTATAGATTCCGCTCCCGGACCATCGGACTGAGCATTGGCAGGAAGCCGGCGTTCATCCACCTCCGCAACAATAACAAGTTCTTCGACGCCGTTGATATGCTCCGAGATAGCCACGCAGGCCCCCATGCGAACCGGAGCGCCGGAGCGCTGCACGGTGAGTTCGATGTCGCTCGGGTAGTGGTTTCGTCCGGCGATGATAAT
>CAZTYY010000061.1:0-15895 GCA_964617785.1 uncultured Desulfobacterales bacterium
GACTAAGTCTTTAAATTTTGTTTCACTCTCCTTCAATGCCTCCTCGGCCTGCTTGGCTTCAGTTTCATCACTATAAATCGCCACAACTTCCCCTGAAGGCAGTTTATATATAAAATTATTCCTCCATCCGGTTAGCCTTTCATCCTTGTATAAAGCAATCGGATGATGCTCCGGTTGACCTGTCCTCCAGACTCTCTGAAATACATCGAAAAGACCAAAATCTTTAATCCCCGGAAACATTTCAAGGACACTTTTTCCGATCAAATCCTTCTTCCGCACATGATCTATCTTTTCTCCGGTTTTATTGATATCCAAGAAGATAAAATCTTCACCATCATTCTTGGCTTTATATACCGCGACACCGCCATTCATGTTATTAAACAACGCCTTGTGCTTGGTTTCACTTTCCCGTAGCGCATCCTCCGCCTGTTTGCGCTCTGAGATGTCATGAATTATCGAATACAGAAGTTTCTGACCATATAATTTAATAGGGCCAGTGTATACTTCAACATCACGGATATCTCCATTCGACAAACGGTGCTGGAAAATAAAATAGCGGCGTTGTTTCGACTTTGCCTTTTCCATTTCTTGGAATACTTGCTCCCCTGTGAGCGTATTGATGTCTGTAATTTTCTTTGCAGTAAGCTCTTCCAGGCTCCAGCCATAATAGGAAATAGCTCCTGGATTGGCATCTACAATATCTGCAGTCTCCGGATTAATTAAGAGCATCACGGAGTGATTATTCTTGAAAAGGCTCCTATACCGGCTCTCACTCTCTCTTAGCGCGGCCTCAGTCCGCTTGTGCTCGGATTTTGATTGCTCTAATTCCTGAATCCTCTGTTCCAATTCTTCATAAGTCGGTTTTTTTGCCATATAAAAGTCTCCAAATTTACTTGCCTGATACTTGATGAAAACTGGTGTCTTCAAGAACACTGGAGCTATTCTTGAATTATAAAATCATTTAAAAACAGAACAAGAGGTGTATTATATGTAGTTGAACTCAGCAGCGATGTGGTAGAGATTCAGAATGATTTTTATAAGCTATATCAAAATTATTTAAAAACACAACATATTGATTTGAGACACCTGCATTTTTTTGATGGTAACACTGGATTTCTTTCCGTCAACTATACCGGCAATTTCTTTCATCATCAATTGCTCATGAAAAAAACTCAATGTGATTTTTGTTTTTTTGTGATACCAGGTATAAGAGAATAATATTCAACTATTATATTAAAACTTTTAGTAAAAGGAATTGCCATGTTTAAAGTAATGATTCGCGACACCATGTCTCCGGTTGCAAAAGAAATACTCGAAGCAAGCGGCAAGATCGAAGTCGTGGTTGATAACGATAAAGCGACCAATGATCCGGAACGTCTTGCCAAAATTATTGGAGAGTTTGACGGCCTTGCGATTCGAAGCGGTACACGTGTGACAAAAAAGGTTTTGGAAAATGCAGGCCGGCTGAAAGTTATCGGAAGGGCCGGCATTGGTGTGGACAATATTGATCTGCAGGAGGCGACCCGCAATGGCACCGTCATCATGAATGCACCGGGCGGGAACTCAGTCACCACGGCAGAACATACGATTTCCATGATGATGTCGCTTGCCCGAAATATTCCCCAGGCCACAGCGTCATTGAGAGAAGGGAAATGGGAAAAAAAACAACTAATCGGTATTGAGCTTTCTGGAAAAACCCTTGGCATTATCGGACTGGGTCAGATAGGCCGCATTGTTGCGAACAGGGCACAGGGCTTGAAAATGAAAGTCATTGCATCAGATCCGCTTATCAGTCATGACGCAGCAAAAAAAATTGGTGTTAAACTGGTGCCATTTGAAGAACTTCTTTTAAAAGCAGATGTTATCACGCTTCATGTCCCCAATTTGAAAGAAACGAAAAACATGATCAATTCTGATACATTGTCAAAAATGAAGTCGGATGTTCGTATTATTAACTGTTCAAGGGGAGAAGTTGTTAATCTGGAGGACCTCTATGATGCACTTGAAAACAATACAGTGGCCGGCGCAGCTATAGATGTTTTCCCAAAGGAGCCTCCGGATCCATCGCTTCGGATTTTGAAGCATCCGAAGGTGATATTGTCTCCACATCTTGGAGCGAGTACGGGAGAAGCTCAGATCAACGTGGCACAAATGATTGCCGAGCAGATGACCGCCTATCTTCTAGATGGTGTAATCACAAACGCCGTAAATTTTCCATCTGTGTCTATGGAAGAGATGGAGCGATTGAGGCCCTACCTCAACCTGGCGGAAAAGATGGGCTCTCTTATGGGACAACTCAACAGAGCCCCTCATGATGTTTCCATTAGTTATAGCGGTGATGTAACGGGCCTTGCAATTAAGCCGATAACCAATGCTTTGCTGAAAGGACTGCTCGGGGTATTTACCGACAAGCCGATCAATTATGTCAATGCAAGATCAATGGCAAAGGCAAATGGGATTGGTATTCAGGAAATCATCACACAGGAGGAAAGCGCTTTTTCCAGCTTGATCAAACTCAAAACTGAAAAGATGGATGAGGAACTGAACGAAATATGGGGAACCATATATGAAAAACAATATCCACGGCTGGTTCGAATCGGAAGCATCTATCTGGATGCGATTCCTGACGGTTCCATGATCGTTATTCGAAATATTGACAAGCCGGGGGTTATCGGAAATGTAGGTACTGTTCTTGGAAATAACAATGTCAACATAGCCCGCTTTCAACTCGGCCGCAGGGATGACCGTGCGGTTTGCCTGGTCAATATTGACACAATGGCAGATGAAAATGTATTGGAGGAGATCAAGCAGCTGCCGAATATTTTATCTGTAAGACAGGCTCAACTTGACTGATGGCTTCTATAAATCGACAGAAACATTTTGCCATTGAAAACACAGAAAACAATATCATTGCAAAAGTAAAAGTGCTATGTTAATCGGAATAAAATTTGTATCAGCATTTGGTTGGTATCTTTTTATCATGTCTTGACAATTAGTTAGGGTGGTTGATTGCCCATGTAATGCTCAAGACCTTTTTATTGTTGAACCGGAATAAATCTAAAGTGAAAAAGGAGGTAGCCATGCGAAAAGGGTTAATGTTACTGGCGGCTTTTCTGATTGTCGGATTGGCATTGTCACCGTGTGTCTGGGGAAAGACGCAGACCATTAAAATCGGAATTAACGCTCCGATGACAGGAGATATACCGAAGGTCGGAGAGGGTTCAAAGTATGCTGCTGAAATGTGGCTGGAAGATATCAAGGCGGCTGGAGGACTTGATGTCGGTGGGAAAAAATATCCTGTTGAGGTGGTGATAGAAGACAACGAGTCTAAGGCGGAGTCGGCAGTTAAAGTTGCTGTCAAAATGATTTCAGAGGATGAAGTCCTTGCCATTATAGGACCTCAGGCGTCAAGCCAGGCAATACCTGCAGGGGAAATATGCAACAATGAAAGTACGCCGATGATCAGTCCATGGTCCACCAACCCTGATACGACCAAGGATCGACCCTTTGTTTTCCGTGGTTGTTTTCTTGATCCTTTTCAGGGACCTGTTCTGGCCAATTTTATCAAGGAAGAGTTCAAATATACAAAAGCCGCTGTCCTGTATGATGTGGCAAGCGATTATCCCAAAGGGCTCGCGGAATTTTTTAAAAAAGCATGGGAGAAAAATAATGGCCCGGGATCTGTCGTCGCCTTTGAGAGTTTTACAACCAAAGATACTGATTTCAGTTCTCAGTTGACAAAGATAATAAGATCCGGAGCAGAAGTATTGTTTACACCCCAGTATTATAATGAAGTCGCGCTGATTGTTCAGCAGGCCCATGAACTGGGATGGAAAAAACCGATTGTCGGCAGCGATAGCTGGGGATCTGCCGAGACGGTAAAGCTTTGCGGAGCAGACTGTTACGGGCTTTTCTTCAGTACGCATTACGCAGCAGCGGGTGCTACAGGTGATACAAAGGCATTTATCGATCGATACAAGAAAAAATATGGCTACGTTCCGGATGACGTTGGCGCCTTGACCTGGGATGCCTTGCGACTTGTGCAGACTGCCATTCAGTCATGCGGCAAGTTAACCGGTAAAATTGAACAAGACCGAAAGTGCGTCAGAGACGCACTCGCCAAAATCAAAGAATTTGGCGGCATTACAGGCAAAATGACGTTTACTGAAGAGGGCGATCCCATTAAATGTGCTGTTATTGTTCGTATAAGCGATAAGGGAGAGTTTGAATTTTATAAGTCTGTTTGCCCATAGATAATAATTCCATAAAGGAATGATAACCTGCATCATTGTGTCCGGCTTAGTATTTTCAGTCGAAGAGGTCGGGGCTTGTCAAAAGCAAAAAGGCGGGCCAGGGCATTAGCCCTGAGCCCGTCTTCTTTGAACAACGAGGAGCGAACCTGATGGTATTTTTTTTCCAAAATCTGGTCAACGCTTTGCAGTGGGGTAGTTTTTACGCCTTAATCGCATTGGGTTACTCCATGGTGTATAGCATCCTGATGCTTTTTAATTTTGCCCATGGGGATATCTTTATGGTGGGTGCCTATATCGGGTTTGGCGTGGCAACAGGCCTCATTGCTCTGGCGGAAATAGGGGCGATTGCTGTGCCAAGCTGGTTGATTCTGGTATTAACCATTATCTTTACCATGTTTCTTACATCATTTGTGGGTATGTTTATCGAGAGAGTCGGATATCGTCCATTACGTGGCGCACCCCGTGCTTCTGCAGCAATTACAGGACTGATGATCGGCATTATTCTGGAAACCGGAAACCTGGCGTTGCTGGGCGCACAACGTATCAGCTTCCCACCACTTATTCAAACAGAGACCTACAATCTCGGGGGTGTATTCATTACCAACAAAAAAATTATGATTGTTGTGGTGTCATTGTCGTTTATGGTTGCGCTTCATCAATTTGTAAAACGGACCAAGTACGGAATGGCCATGAGGGCCATGGCATTTGATTATGTTGTAGTGCCCCTGATGGGGGTATCCATCAATCAAATTGCCCTTATGACGTTTGCTTTAGGATCGGCACTGGCGGCAGTCGCAGGTATCCTTTTTGGTGTCGCCTATCCGGTTTTGGATCCGTATATGGGCATACTTTTCGGCTGGAAGGCCTTTGTGGCGGCAATCCTCGGTGGAAGAGGGTCGATTATGGGGGCCACGCTGGCAGGCTTCCTGCTTGGATTTATTGAAATATTCGTAGTAATGGTTTTCCCTTCAACCTTGAGAGACCTGATCGCTTATTCGATTATTTTACTTATTTTGGCGTTCAGACCTCATGGATTCTTCGGAGAAGATTACAGCGCAAAACTTAGGCTATAGTTAATAGATAAAAAGGTGTAGACGAAATTTGGATATATTAAAGGCGAGGATTTGCCATGGGAGAAAAAAGCGGCGACTTGTCAGGAAATAAGCCGGATTTTAAAAAGAAAATCCGTACCATTTTTTCCAAAGTTCCTTTGATGGGTTGGTTTTTTGGTGCTTTAGTTGCGGTTGTGTTGGAACATTATTTCGGCGATCCGTTGGCTGATCTCTTGCAGTTGCCCAAAATTCCGGTGCTTTTTGGTTTTCTCATTATGCTGAAAAAACCTTTGCTGATTCCCAGTGCTGTTGTTTTCGTATTATTTATATATATATTGCCGATAACCCTAACAGCTCGTTTGAGTTCTTCCATTACCAATCGTTTAGCCGGGCAGCTTCTCAAGTTACCTATAATAATTTCCTCGCTTATACATCTGGGGCTGCTTTATGCTGCATTGCATATCTGGTCGGATATCAGCGCCTATCGGGTATTGATTCTAAAGCTTACCCTGATCGGTATTATGCTAACTTTGAGTCTGAACATAATCAATGGATATATGGGTGAGTTTTCTTGCTCCCATCCCGGTTTCATGGCTTTGGGTGCTTATGCCACCTCTGTTTTTACTGTGGTTCTGTTTGCAAATGACAAGCTGTTTGGTGCCGCCTTATTACCCAAGGCCTTAGGACCGTTTATGTTCCCTGTTGGTCTGATTATCGGTGGTTTTACAGCAGCTCTCGGAGCCCTTGTAATTGCCATTCCTTCCTTTAGGACAAGGGGGGATTATCTGGCCATTATTTCGCTGGCATTTATGTTTATTGTTAAATCGATGATTGAAAATCTTGAAATTGTCGGTGGCCCGAGAGGATTGTCAGGCCAGCCTAACTGGGCAAACCTGCCGACAGTGTTTGCCTGGACAGTTGCTTGCATATGGGTGATTAATAATTTTGTTCGATCCACCCTTGGAAAGGCATTGAATGCGGTGCGTGATGACGAAACTGCAGCCAATGCAATGACCGTGAATACACGGCGGACTAAAATAGTCGCTTTTATGTTCGCTGCTTTCTGGGCAGGCGTGGCCGGCGGTCTTTTTGCCCATGTTATTAGATTTATTAACCCTGGCACCTTTGGAATACAGCGTCTCGCAGAAGTTTTGGCAATGGTGTACTTCGGTGGATTAAACTCGGTTTACGGGTCTATCGTCGGCGCGGTAAGTTTGAATCTTCTTGGTGAAATGCTTCGGCCACTGGAAATTTTTAAGTGGATTATTATTCCGTTGATGCTTATTCTCGTCATGATTTACCGGCCCACAGGCTTGATCGCATTCAAGGAGTTCAATGTCAGGAACGTACTAAAACCAAAACAGAAGCCTGAAGGAGACATTTAGATGCCCTTGCTTCAGATTGAGAATATGACTCACTTTTTTGGAGGGTTAAGAGCAGTACACAATTATAATCTCGAAATAGAAGCCGGGCAGATAAGAGGGCTTATTGGGCCTAACGGTGCCGGGAAGACCACCATATTTAACCTGATTACCGGTATTCATAAACCAACCGAAGGCCGTATATTGTTGGAAAACAGTAGCCTTATCGGTCTGCAGCCTTATCAGGTTGCCGCAATGGGACTAGGCAGGACTTTCCAGAATTTACAGTTATGGCGCCACATGACGGTATTGGAACATGTCATGATGGCGCGATATTCAAAGCTTAGCTATGGACTGATCGGTGCTTTCTTCCACACACCCAAACGGCAGAAAGAAGAAGCAGAGAGTGAAGAAAAAGCACACCATCTATTAAAAATGATGGGAATAGACCATCTGTCGGACCAGATTGTTACCAATCTGCCGTACGGTGCGCAGAGACGTGTGGAGATGGCCCGGGCGCTTGCAATGGAACCCAAGGTTCTATTTTTAGATGAACCCACGGCAGGTATGAATCCTGAGGAGTTAGTCCAAATGATAGAGATCATTCGTCAGGTTCATGCCGAATTTGGCTTTGCAATTTTCCTCATAGAGCATCGGTTGAAAGTTGTTATGGAATTGAGCCAGATTATTCAGACGCTGGTTTTTGGTGAAGTGATCGCTGAGGGTACGCCTGAAGAGATTCAAAATAATCCCAAGGTCATTGAAGCCTATTTAGGAAAGGAGACGGTGGATTAATGTTGCTGTCAATTGAAAATCTACAGGTGTCATACGATCGAATTAAGGCGCTTCATGGTATTAATTTCAATATAGATGAAGGTGAGATTGTGTGTATCATAGGTGCAAACGGGGCCGGCAAAAGTACTGCGTTAAGAGCCATTTCCCGTCTGGTCCCTGTTGAACCGGGAACGAAAATGACATTTATGGGAAGAAACCTTCTGGACTATCCGCCGGAAAAGGTTGTGAATACTCTGGGCATATCACATGTGCCTGAAGGAAGACGCCTGTTCGGTAATCTTACAGTGATGGAAAACATGAGACTGGCAACTTTTGCAAGAAAAGACAAGGAGAATATCAAAGAAGATATTAAGAGGGTCTTTAATATCTTTCCTAGGCTTGAGGAACGAAAGAATCAGAAGGCCGGCACTTTAAGCGGCGGTGAACAGCAGATGCTGGCTGTCGGAAGGGCTTATATGAGCGGTCGAAAGGTTATGCTTTTAGATGAGCCTTCAATGGGATTGGCTCCTCAGCTTATGTTAAGCATGTTTGATACATTAAAGGAAATCAATCAGGAAGGAACGACGATATTACTGGTGGAACAGAATGCACGACTGGCACTGAAATTTGCCCAGAGGGGTTATGTGCTTGAAAGCGGCAATATTGTTTTGGAGGGAAAATCAAAGGATTTGCTTTCTGACCCAGAAGTTAAGAAGGCTTATCTCGGCGGATAAAACGTTTGCGGCAAATTCTACAACCATCGACTTATATGAAATAAAACAAAAGGTATTTATTCTATGAACATGCTGACTAAACAAGACATAATTGAACAGGCCCTTAAAAATGGTTTTGAAGATATCGGCTTTACGACGGCTGATCCTTTTGATGACCATAAAGATTTTTTACTTTCCCGCAAGGAGGAATATGGATGGGCAGAAGCAGTGGGTCTTGATTTAATAAACGGCATTGATCCCAAAACCATATTAGCGGGCGCCCAAACAATAATCGTGTTGCTTGATGTATACTTCCGAGAATCTTTTCCGTCATTTATGGAGAGCCATTTCGGCAGATGTTACCTTGATGATGACCGCGTGACAAAAGACGGCCTGACCAGACGTATTAAATTATTCCGTAGTTACCTTCGAGATAACGGGATTCAGTCAAAAGTGCCTTTTAACCTGCCGCACCGTGCTGCTGCAACCAGGGCCGGCATGGGAACGCTTGGCAAGAACTGTTTGTTTTATTCAAATAAGGCTGCAAGACGAAGCTCTTGGAATTTACCAATAGCAATTGTAATAGACAAAGCATTTCCTCCTGATGAACCGACCGTAGAAATAGGATGCCCTGACTGGTGCAGGAATGTCTGTATTTCAGCATGCCCGACCCGGGCATTAAAAGGCAACGGCACCATTGATCCGAGAAAATGTATTTCATTTTTAACCTATTTCGGAAGCGGCATAACACCCATGGAACTCAGGGAGCCTATGGGACTGTATATTTATGGCTGTGACCGTTGTCAAAATGTTTGCCCTCGAAATGCGGCATGGCTTGCCAGGGAACTTCCGCTTAACATGAAAGTTAAAGCAAAAACCGATTTTTTTGACCTTTCACTTCTGCTGCATATGGACAAGGAATATTTTGAAACAAAAATATGGCCGCATATGTTCTATATGTCATATAATGACATTTGGCGCTGGAAAATGAATGTTGCACGTGTCATGGGAAATACTCTTGATGAAAAATACATAGATGACCTTATTCGTGCATTTAAAGAAAATCAAGATGAAAGAACAAAAGGCATGATCGTCTGGGCGCTTGGAAGAATTGGCGGGGAAAAATCAAAAAAAGCACTTGATGATTTTGCTAAAACAGACAGCGGGCTGGTCTTAGAAGAAATCCGAAATGCCCTGGATTGCATTTCCCCTTAGCTTTTATTTGTTTTGAGAAAAACTTTTCAGGGGCTTTAGCGGTGTTCTCTTTGTCTTATCGGCATGTTCCTTTTCATCTTTTATTTTAAGGCCCTCCATTAGTATGGTCATGAGAGGGTGCTGTATTTCTTTGTTTTTTCTTCTGCAGGTATTTTCGATTCCAATCTTTATCCCATCCCAGCCGATCATCTCATATGCTGCCCCAATGTTTTTTAAATCAGCTGTTTCAGCAGTCATCAGCTCACCTTTCAGGAAGTACATTACACCTGATTTGTCACGTGCTTCTATTTGCAGTGTGCATGTTTTTTTTTCCATTTCAACAAGCTGCAGAAAAGAAGCCAGGCTGATGCCTTCGATTTCACCCACGGCTCCTGCATTCAGCTCGTCGAAAATACAATCTGTGATCACATCAATATTTAATGGCTTTTCAAAATATTTAATCGAACCGATTTCTTTAATTCTGGATTTGATTTCCGAATCGCCAAAGGCAGTCATAATAAAAAACGGGATTTCAGGGTGGTGCTCATTTAGGTATGCCATTAAAGCAAAACCGTCCATTTCCGGCATTTGAAGATCGGTTATGATCAGGTCGATTTTTTGTTGTGTTACGATACTTGAGGCTTCCTTCCCGTTTTGGGCAGTCAGCACTTCAAAGTCTCTTTCATGAGGTTTTAGTACGCGTGAAAGCAGGCTTCGCGTTACAACATCGTCATCAACTATCAGAATTTTTTTCATAAATGAACCAATATTCTTGTTTATGGCGTCGTTATGATAACGTATTATTCTTAATTGCATATCACAGTGTTTCGATAATCTCAAGTGCCCATTGTCAATAAAAATAGCCGAAAAACCAGAGAGTTATTTGACATTCACGATAGTTTTTTATAAAGTCTACCGATTGATTTGATTGTTACTGGGATCTTGAGATTTTCATTTAAAAAAAAGAGTTGAGACCATGCATGACAATAAAGAACTGCTGACAATATCGATCCTGGCATCCATAGCTGCCGGTGATGAAATTCTGAAAGTCTATCAATCGGATTTTTCCGTAACAAACAAGTCGGATAATACGCCTTTGACACTTGCCGATCAAAAGTCCCATACTACCATTATGTCTTTTCTCGAAGCATCTGAAATTCCTGTTCTAAGCGAGGAAGGGCGAGCCATTCCATATGAAAAAAGAAGCAAGTGGGAAAGGCTTTGGATAGTTGACCCGCTTGATGGTACAAAAGAGTTCATAAAGAGAAACGATGAGTTTACCGTTAATATTGCTTTGGTTGAAAAGGGCAAGCCGGTTCTGGGTGTAATCTTTATTCCGGTTAAAAATATCGTCTATTTTGCATTAAAGGGCGAAGGGTGTTGGCGGTTGTCAGATCCGGATATAATTGCAACCCTGAAAAAGCATGGAAATGAAAATAACGATGACGGCCTTTTTGATAAGATTCTCAATCATTCAGATAAACTACCGCCTGAAAAGGCAGCAGACCCATTCTTTACTGTTGTCGGCAGCCGTTCCCATCCTTCTCCTGAACTTGAAACATTTGTCAGGCAGAAGGAAAAGGAGTATGAAAAAGTGCGAATGGTTTCTGCCGGAAGCTCTCTTAAATTTTGTCTGGTCGCAGAGAAAAAAGCCGATATTTATCCAAGGCTTGGACCTACAATGGAATGGGACACAGCGGCAGGACAGGCGATTGCAGAGAATGCCGGTGCCGATGTTTTCCGCGTCGATGATGGTATGCCTTTAACATACAATAAGTCTGATCTTTTAAATCCTTTTTTTATGGTTTGTTATCCAGGTACGAAATAGTAAGAAAGGAAAGCATAATGATTATACCTGTTATTATGGCAGGCGGCTCAGGGACAAGACTCTGGCCGCTTTCAAGGCAACTCTATCCCAAGCAGTTGATGAGACTTGTGGATCAGAATACCATGCTTCAGAACACGGCTCTTAGGATGATGAATTTTCAGGGTGTCGAAGATCCGATTGTGATTTGCAACAATGATCATAGATTTATGGTGGCTGAACAGTTTAGAGAGATCAATATTAACCCGTCTTCAATTATTCTGGAACCTGTGGGCCGAAACACTGCACCGGCCATTGCAGTTGCTGCCCTGAAAGCGCTTTCAAATGATGACGACCCGGTAATTGTCGTGCTTCCGGCTGATCATTATGTTCAGGACACATCATCATTTCATGATGCAATAAAGACCGGCTTTCATTTTGCCATGCTGGGCAAACTGATCACATTCGGGATTTTGCCACATGCCCCTGAAACCGGTTATGGATATATCAGGAAAGGAGAACCGATTCCAGTAGCCAAGAAAGAAACCATCGGCAATGGACAGGATGCAGCTGTTATCAGGGAGTTTGTCGAAAAGCCTGATAAAGCAACAGCTGAAAAATATATTGCTTCAGGTGATTATTTCTGGAACAGCGGTATTTTTATGTTCAGGGCTTCAGAAGTGCTTTCTGAATGTGAAAAATATATACCTGAAATAGTAGATGTATGTAAAAAGGCGTTGCAAAATGGGAAATCGGATCTTGACTTTTTCAGGCTGGACCGGGAAGCCTTTGAATCATGCCCTGCCGATTCCATCGACTATGCGGTTATGGAAAAAACAGACAGGGGCGCAATGGTACCCTTTGATGCCGGATGGAATGATATCGGATCGTGGGAGGCGCTTTGGCAGGTCGGGAGCAAGGAAAAGAATGGCAATGTTATAAAGGGTGATGTGCTGACTCATAATGTCAGAAATTCATATTTACATGCAACCGGAAGGATGATTGCAGCTGTCGGGCTTGAAGATCATATTGTTGTGGAAACCGCTGATGCAGTCCTGATATCACCCAGGAATCAGGTGCAGGATGTTAAAAAACTGGTTGATCAGCTAAGGCAAAAGAAACGGGATGAAGCGCTGACCCATAAAAAAGAATATAGGCCATGGGGATCATATGAGGAAATTGCAGTCTCAGATAACTTTCAGGTAAAGAGAGTGACTGTAAAACCAGGAGCTGTATTATCTCTTCAAAAACATTTTCACCGGGCTGAACACTGGATAGTAGTCAAGGGAACGGCGCATGTAACCAGGGCCGACGAACAATTTCTTTTAAAGGAAGACCATTCGACCTATATTCCTTTAGGTGTGGAACATCGACTGGAAAATAAGGGCAAGATACCTTTGGAGATCATAGAGGTGCACTCGGGAAGCTATTTTGGTGAGGACGATATTATACGCATTGATGACGCCTATGGGCGGTAGCAATAAGGGGTCAGCTCTTCATTCTTGACACCACTGTGTCAAGAATGAAGAGCTGACCCCTTATTGTTTGTTATTATATTTCAATTTCACATACTGTTCAGAATAATACTCTTTTAACAATCAAATCTTACATTGATGGCCTAATGGACATCATTTCTAAAAGGAAAAAAGATGTTGAAGTATTCACCCGGCATTCGGGATAAGCTCGTCGGTATATTTGTTGTCATAAAAGTGCTGCCGCTTATTGTGCTGGCATGGTTTGCGTGGGATAAAATTTTCAACCTTGCTTCTACTGTAGAGAAACAAGTCGTTGAAATGAGTGCCGAAAGCCGTGATGTCGTTGGACAGGTTTCTGAACTGTCTTTAAAAAACTCTATCAGGGCTTTGGATATTAAATCCAGAGAGGCCATTGAGCGCCTGACAACGGATACGGCCGGAATGGTCGCATCGTTTCTGTATGACCGAGATCAGGATATCAGGTATGTCGCCACTCTTGAACCAACCAGGGAGAACCATGAGCGTTTTCTTAGAACACGAATCCGCCCTGTGATTGAACATATTCCATGGGTTTTTGATGAACAAAGCGATTCATGGATACCTTCCCAAAAACAGAAAGACGACGCGACGGTTATTAAAGCACGGAATGATGACAACAGAACGGATTTCCATTACCGCAGTCCTGAATATGTGGGGAAGCCTGAGAACCGTCCAATTTATATGGAGATGACATATATTGACACTAAGGGGCATGAAAAAAACAAGATTACAACTTCCGATTTAATGAATGATGACCTCAGGGATGTATCGAAAAAAAAGAACACATTTTGCAGGGCGGAAACCTATTTTAAGGCGCTTAAAAATCTAAAGCCAGACGAAATATATGTCTCGGAGGTTATCGGCGCATATGTTAAAGGGTATATCATTGGACCCTATAATAGCAAAAATGCGAAGAAGAGGGGGCTTCGGTTTGAACCGGAAAAATCCGGTTATGCCGGAAAAGAGAATCCGGTTGGAAAGCGCTTCCAGGGTCTGATCAGATGGGCTAAGGCCGTGGTACGTAACGGCAAAATTACAGGTTACGTCACTCTTGCCCTGGACCATACACATGTAATGGAATTTACTGATCATATCGTACCGACAGAAGAGCGACACTCATCCATATCAGATGCAAGTGCCGGTAATTATGCATTTATGTGGGATTATAAAGGCCGGAACATCTCCCATCCCAGAGACTATTTTATTGTGGGATACGATCCGGAAACAGGAGAGCCGGCCATACCATGGTTAAGTCAGAAATTATATCAATTATGGCAAGAAAGTAAATTGCCGTTCAGTCGATTCAGTGAGACCGCTCTCACATTTAAAGATCAATCTCTTAAGAAAAAGCCGGCAGCACCTTTAATCAAAGCCGGTTTGGTAGCACTGGATGGTCGCTTTCTGAATTTTGCGCCTCAGTGTTCAGGGTGGCATAATCTTACCCAAAACGGAGGCTCAGGCTCTTTTCTGATTTTTTGGAGCGGTCTTTGGAAGCTTACGACAGCTGCTACTATTCCTTATTATACAGGTCAATACGGAAAGCATCTCAGGGGATTCGGATACGTGACGATGGGTGCCAACGTCCATGAATTTCACAGGGCGGCCATGGAAACAAAACAAAACATTGAAGATATTAAGGAAAAATATGTTAACAATTTACAGGAAAGGAATAAGCATAATAAGGCATTAATCAATGCATCCCTTCAGGACACAACCCAGGATCTGACATATTATACTGTGGCGATGATTGTTATTGTCATCATTATTGCGATATTGATGGCTTCGACTCTAACGAGGAGGATAACCGACCTGGTAAGAGGTATAGAATATTTTCAAGAGGATAAAATGGACCATCGTATGACGGTTAAGTCAAATGATGAAATGGGACAACTTGCCAAAGCCTTTAACCATATGGCGGACACCACTCAGCTTTACATTAAAGATATCAGGTCGTCCAAGGATTCTGCTGAAAAGGCCAACCTGCTGTTGAAAGAAGAAATTGAAGAGCGTGAGAGGGCCGAGGAAGAGCTATCCCTACATCGGGACAATCTTGAAGAAATTGTCAAAGAACGAACAGAAAAACTTGAAAAGGAAATCACAGAGAGGAAGCTCGCTGCCAAAGAAAAAAATGAGCTGAAACTTAAGCTTCATAGATCTGAAAAAATGGAAGCCATCGGCACTCTGGCAGGTGGGGTTGCCCATGACTTGAATAATATCCTGTCCGGCATTGTCAGCTACCCGGAGTTACTGTTGATCGATCTTCCACAGGATAGCCCCTTACGAAAGCCGATTCAAACTATTCAGCGATCAGGGGAAAGAGCTGCAACTATTGTTCAGGATTTGCTGACGCTTGCAAGAAGAGGTGTCTTGGTCAGTGAAGTTGTCAACATGAACACAATTATTAAAGAATATTTAAAAAGCCCTGAACATATAAGGCTATTATCATTTCATCCCGATGTCGATATTGAAACCTGTATTGAGAAGGATTTACTGAATATGTCCGGCTCTCCGGTTCATCTTTTAAAAACCGTAATGAACCTTGTGTCCAATGCAGCTGAAGCTATGCCTGATGGAGGGAAAATTACCATTCATACTGAAAATAGATATGTTGATTTACCGATACGGGGGTATGATGATGTAAAAGAGGGGGATTACATAACACTTTCGGTAACCGATTGCGGCGTTGGTATACCACCGGAAGACAGGGAAAGGATATTCGAACCCTTCTATACTAAAAAGAAAATGGGGCGCAGCGGAACAGGTTTAGGCATGGCTGTTGTGTGGGGGACAGTGAAAGATCATGAGGGTTATATCGACTTTGAAAGTTCTGGAAATAGCGAAACAATATTTAAGTTGTATTTTCCCGTAACCAGAAAAGAGCTTGTTGCAGATGCTCCAGACCTGTCAATGGAAAATTTCTCAGGAAACGGTGAGTCTATTCTGATTGCAGATGATATAAAAGAACAGAGGGAAATTGCCTCCATGATCCTTTCGCAATTAGGCTATACTGTGACGACGGTTTCAAGCGGTGAAAAAGCAATCGAGTACCTTAAAAATAATACAGTAGATTTACTGGTCTTAGATATGATTATGGATCCCGGAATAGATGGTCTTGACACGTATAAGGAGGTTGTTAAGCTGCATCCGGGGCAAAAAGCGATCATTGTCAGCGGATATTCGGAGACGACCCGTATTAGAGAGGCCCAAAAATTGGGCGTCGGTCAATACAT
>CAZTYY010000062.1:0-15743 GCA_964617785.1 uncultured Desulfobacterales bacterium
CGCCCGACAATGAAGACATCCTGTTAAGAGCTGCCGAAGCATACGGCGGATACGCATTCCTGTTTGTTGAAGATATTGACCGGAAAAGAGCCGCAAACCTGCATAAAAAGGCAAGGGATTATGCATTACGGGTGTTAAAGCATAATCCGTCGTTTAATGATGCGCTTGGGAAATCGGACGATGAATTTATTGCCGCGCTTAACACCCTTACCAAGGAGGATGCACGAGCCTTGTTTTTTGCCATGAATGGCTGGGTAAAATGGATGAGTCTCTCTTTTGTGGAAAACCCACGGACAGCGGCAGGCTTTACTAAAGTTCTTCTGATGATGGACAGAATGCTGGAACTGGATGAAACATTCAACTATGGTGCTCCTCATGCAATGTTAGCAGGTTATTACGCAGCATGGCCTGTCCATATGCGGGGCAATCCTGATAAGGCGAAATACCATTTTGAAAAAGCATTTGAAATATCCGAATCAAAATTTCTGATATGGCACTATTTATATGCCAAATATTATGCGGTTCAAATTCAAGACAGGAAGCTTTTTGAATCAACACTTAAAGATATTATTTCCGCACCTGTTGATCTTTTGCCTGAAAAAAGATTTGCAAACGAGGCTGTAAAGTTAAAGGCAAAGCATCTGCTGTCAAAGGCCGATATGCTTTTTAATTATGAAAATCCGGAAATGGCTGTTTGGTATTATCGTGTTCCTGAAAAATGGTCAAAGGACGCAGGAGGAAAAAATGACATCAAAAAATAAAAAATATACGCGCAGGGATTTTTTTAAAACAGCAAGTGCCGCAAGTGCAGGCGCAATCATTGCACCCGGTATCCTTAATGCCGATGGCAGCAAATCTTCTGATACTTTAATAAATCAACAAATGGTTCCGACAAGATTGTTTGGGAAAACCAATATATCTGTCTCGACCCTCTCCCTTGGCGGCATGTTTGACATTCCGGCCAATCAGATTATTCTCAACCTCGCAGTTAAATTTGGTGTTACCTATTGGGATACCGCCTATCGATACGGCGGCGGCCTCAGTGAAGAAGGCATCGGCATATTTTTTAACAAAAAACCAGATATCCGAAAAAAAATATTTCTTGTAAGCAAATCGATATCAAGAAAACCAGAGGGTATGACGGAGCAGCTTGAAACCTCATTGAAACGAATGAATACGAATTATATTGATCTCTATTTTATTCATGCAGTCGGCGGTATTGATGAAATAGATGACAGCATGAGAAAATGGGTGGAAGAGCAAAAAAGCAAAGGTAAAATCAGACTCTTCGGGTTCAGCACCCATAAAAATATGGAAAAATGTATGATGGGTGCTGCAAAACTCGGCTGGATAGACGGCATCATGATGTCATACAATTTCCGTTTGATGCACAAACCGGAAATGAAAGAAGCCGTACAGGCATGCGTTGATAAAGGGATAGGGCTTACCGCAATGAAAACCCAGGGCGGTGGATCCATAAAAACAGAGACTGAGACCGTACTGAAGATGGCAGATCGCTTTATCCGGCAGGGTTTTACACCTGAACAGGCAAAACTTAAAGCGGTGTGGGAAGACAGTCGCATTTCCAGTATCTGTTCCCAGATGGCCAACTCGACTGTTCTTATGGCAAATGTAGCGGCTGCACTTGACCGGAAAAGTCTTGCCTCTAAAGATATGGGTCTTCTCAATCAATATGCGTGTGAAACATCTTCTGACTATTGTGCAGGTTGCGGGCACATCTGTGAATCGGCATTTAACGGAAAAGTTCCAATAAGTGATATCATGAGACATCTCATGTATCACAACAGTTATGGAGAAAAGGATTTTACAGGAACTCTGGATAAGAAATTAGCGATGGGTTTGAAGCGCATGGCTTCCCTGGACTTTTCCTCGGCTGAAAAGAAATGTCCGCAGAAAATGGCAGTAGGGGATCTCATGAAAAAGGCTGCCGAAGTATTATCATAAGGTTTTCGAGGCCGAATTTGAAAAAGGAAACATACACCAGTATATTTATATTAATTGTACTAGCTGTAATCGGCACTGGTGTTTTCATCAAACAGTTTTACTTTAATCCTGCAGTTCTTACCTTTGATCAGTTGACTCCGGAAGAAACAGAACCGCATAAGTCTGAATCAAACCAACCCGGAGATATATCTATCCCGATTCCGAAAGGCATGGCTTCAATGACATTGCCTGAAAAATTCAGCCCTGATACCCTTTATGAGAAAATCAACGGCAAGGCCGAGCTCTATCTTTCTGCGGGATTTAAAAGCCTTCTTTGCCGGCGCATGAAACCCAAAAATACGTCCGACCTTTTGCCCGACCTTTGGATAGAAGTGTTCATCTATAAAATGGATAATGATACCAATGCGTTTGCAGTATACAGCCGGCAGCGCCGAAGTGACGGGATAACCATGGATATCGCAGAGTTTTCCTATAGAACCGGAAACGCCATTTTTTTTACCCATGGACCATACTACATAGAAGTCATTGGATCAGAATCTAAAGATGAACTTCTTCAATATATGTACGTTTTTGCAGATCGTTTCATCAAAAAGATACCTGTCGAAAAGAAAAAAAATTCGGAATTTGAAATGTTTCCACAACAGGGCCTTGTCCAAAAAAGTATTTCTGTTATACCATCAAATGCCTTTGGTTATGAAAAACTTGATAATATGTATGTGGCTACTTACAAGCAGGGAGAGAAACAGGCCACTCTCTTTTTTTCAAACCGTAAAACACCAAAAAACGCCGAAGATCTTTCAATTGGTTACAAGGCATTCCTGAAAATGTTCGGGGGAAATAAGATAGCACATGATACTGGAATAGAAAACGCGCAGCTGATGGAAATATTTGGAACATATGATTTGTTTTTCACAAAAGGACCTTATTTTTGCGGTGTTCATGAGAGTGAGGATATAGAAACAGCAGAAAAAATGGCGGTTAATCTTTTTCACAGCTTGAAAAATAATATCGATGAAAAACCATAACCTGGACATTAAAACCACAAGACGCACATTTCTTGCCAGGTGCTCAAAAGCCGGCCTGTCGGTTGCGGCGGCATGCACTGCCGGCTATTTTTTTTACGACCCTTTTGGCCCAAAGCAATCTGAAACCAACAGCAAGCTTGTTACACTTCCTGATTATTCAATCCCGGAGCAAAAAGGACGAATGGCTATTGTCAAAGGAGATGACAGGGTTAAAACTATCAACCTTGCATTGAAAGCCCTGGGAGGAATAGAAACGTTTGTTAAAAAAGGAGATAAGGTCCTTCTTAAAGTAAATGCTGCATTTGCAACACCGCCGGCCCTGTCAGCCACGACTAGTCCCGTGCTTATTTCAGAAATAACACGCCTTTGCTTCAAGGCCGGGGCAAAAAATGTCGTGGTGACCGACAATCCTATTAATGACCCTTCAAGCTGCTTTGCGCTCACCGGAATAGAATCGGCAGCCCGGTCGCAAGGCGCGGACGTTCTTTTACCTGAAAATGCTTTTTTTCAACCGACAACGGTTAAAGATGCTGTGTTAATAAAGGAATGGCCGATACTTTTTGAGCCTTTTAAAGGCATCAACAAGGTTATCGGGATTGCGCCACTCAAGGATCACCATAGAAGCGGGGCATCAATGACCATGAAAAACTGGTATGGAATTCTCGGTGGAAGAAGAAATGTTTTTCATCAGGACATACATAACATCATAAAAGAACTTGCTATGATGGTAAAGCCGAGTCTTGTTATATTAGACGGTACGGTCAGCATGATGACGAACGGTCCCACAGGAGGATCCCTTTCAGACCTTAAGCCGACCCATACAATGATTGTAAGTACAGACCAGGTTGCCGCAGACGCATACGGTGCAACTCTTTTAGGAAAAAAACCAGGCAGCCTCCCGTTTATTTCAAAGGCTGAAGCTGCGGGATCGGGAACAGCTGACTATAATACGCTTAACCCAGTTATATTATGAAAATTGTTACAACAAGAAGGATTGCACAAATCTTTTTTTTAATTCTTTTTCTTTGGTTCTCTATAGCCGCAACCCTGGGCGAAAAATGGTGGCAGCTAAGAGGCTGGCCCGTCAATCTGTTTCTTCAGCTTGATCCACTGGTGGGTCTCGGCACACTCATTACTACCCGTACATTTTATTCCGGTTTGATATGGAGCATTGTTACGATTGTCCTGACAATTATTCTCGGGAGGTTTTTTTGCGGGTGGGTATGTCCTTTTGGTGCCATCCACCAATTTGTGGGTTTTATAGGCAAAAGAAAAAAAACAAAGCCCCAAAAAAGCAGAGTCAATGCATATCATAAAGCCCAGTCAATAAAATATATAATTCTTACCTTTCTGTTGTCAGCAGCAGCAATAAATTTTCTTTTCCATAGTGATGTACTCTCTTCATCTCTTCAAATCGGACTCCTTGACCCCATTCCACTTCTCCATCGGTCAGTCAATCTGGTGCTTCTGCCGCTCATGGATGAACCTGTTTTAAATCTTTCGCCACATCAGCGGTATTATGAAACATCCTGGATTATCGGCAGTATTTTTCTCGCAGCAGTCATTTTTAATCTGGTTATTCCCAGATTTTACTGTCGCTATATCTGCCCCCTGGGCGCACTTTTCGGTATCTTCAGCCGCTTCTCCCTTTGGAGAATCGGACAAAGGAAAGGAAAGTGCACGGACTGCAAACTTTGCGAAACAGACTGTGAAGGCGCCTGTGAACCAGGGGGCGCCATAAGGATCAGTGAGTGCGTCTTATGCATGAACTGCCTTCATACATGCCCTGACGATCTTGTAGGTTTCTCAACGAAAGTTTCAGTTTCAGGTGAAACTGTTTCACCTGATATTGAGCGCCGGGAATTGATCGCTGCCGCAATTTCAAGCGCAGTTCTGATCCCTTCGCTCAGACTAAGCGGTCATACAGGTCCGAACTGGAACCCTAACCTGATCCGACCTCCGGGCTCTCTTGATGAAAGTACTTTTTTATCCCGCTGTGTAAAATGCGGTCAATGCATGCGGATTTGCCCTACGAATATCATTCAGCCAACCGGCCTCCAGGCAGGTATCGAAGGGATATGGACGCCTACCCTCAATTTTCGCATCGGAACCAGCGGATGTCAGCTGAATTGCATTGCCTGCGGGAATGTCTGTCCCACAGCAGCCATAAGGCCCATTAGCCTTGACGAAAAACTCGGTAAAAAAGAGTATATCGAAAAAGGGCCCATAAAAATCGGAACCGCCTTTGTGGACAGGAACCGGTGTATGCCATGGGCCATGAACAAACCCTGCATTGTATGCCAGGAAAATTGTCCTGTCAGTCCAAAAGCGATTTATACAAAAGAGTCATTTGAAAGAATAAGAACAGATCAAGATCTTCGAGTCGAATCTGCCGACACCAACCAGGTCTTTCTTGAAAACGATATTTTGAAGCCAAACAAATTTGGGACTGGGGATTACTTTATTAAAATACTCAATTCGCATGACACCAGCCTTCGCATTGTTAGCAGTAATACCGCCAACAGCATATCAATACCGGAAAGGCTTTCGTGGCAGCAGTCACCGCAGCCCGGAAACCGTATCGATATTTTTGTAAAAGTTCAAAAGCCGTTTGTAGACCCTGAAAAATGCATCGGCTGCGGAGTCTGTGAACATGAATGCCCGGTGCGTGGAAAAAGAGCAATACGGGTTTCAAGAGAAAACGAATCAAGGAATAAACGCCATAAGTTTATTTTATAACAAGACAGACGCTATTGATTGTAATTTATGTTTATAAGGAGATAGCTGTGGCATACGCATACCAGACAGAAGACACACAGTCGAAACTTTTTTTTGCTCAATACGAAAAGTTCGGAAACGATATTTTCATGCGTGCAAAACTCAAAAATGGAGAACCATGCAATGAATGGATAGACATTACCTGGAAAGAAGCCGCAGAAGAGGCCCTCTTAATGGGGGCTGGATTAATTGAAATGGGAATTGAAAAAGGTGATTGTGTAGGCATATTTGCACACAACAGGCCCCGCTGGGTGATAGCCGATCAGGCCATACAGGGTTCAGGAGCCATTGGTGTGCCGATATATCCGACGAGTACTGACAGCCAACTTGCATTCATCCTGAACGACTGCGGGGCAAAAGCAATCATAACCGGCGATAAGGAACTTATGGAACAAGCTCTGCGCGTAAAACCTGAGGTTGCAACTCTTAATTTTATTGGCTGCATGACAAATCTTAAAACACGACCTGATGAAAATTCGCCTGATGAATTCTCAATAGATTACGACAGCCTTTTAAAAAAGGGGAATGACTCCGCTCCAGCCCGGGAACAGTTTGAACAAAGAAGAAAACAATTAACCGGGAAAAATACTGCGGCAATAATTTATACATCAGGTACAACAGGGAACCCGAAAGGTGTTGTTCTGAGCCAGGCAAATTTCAAATCTCAGACAGATGTGTTGATAAGCACACCTGTATTACAAAAAATTCTTGAAAGAGAAATTCGATTAGAGAGCCTCTGCTTTCTGCCATTGTGCCACATCATGGCGCGCACCGCCGACTATCATCTGCAGATGGCCATGGGAACCACAATTAATTTTTCCGAAAGCATTCAAAAAGTTCAAGAAAACATGCTCGATGTAAGACCGAATATTCTTTTTTCAGTACCAAGGCTTTATGAAAAAATATATGAGGCTGTCCGGTTGTATTCAGAAAAGTTGACCGGTTTTCAAAAAAGAATTTTTGCCTGGGCGCTTAAAACAGGCAGCAAAGCCTCAGACTATATGATTGAAGGCTCGCCCCTTCCTCCAGCTCTCGGAATTAAATTCGCTCTTTCCAATATCCTGGTTTTTGATAAAATAAGAAAAGCCGTCGGTTTTGATCGTCTTGTTGTGGCTGGCAGTGGTGGCGCCGCGCTTTCAGGGGACATCACTAAATTCTTTCGAAGTATGAATATTACTATCACTGAAGGCTATGGCCTTACGGAAACCACATCTGCTGTATCTTCAAATGCACCAACATTTGTGGAACCCCTGCCGGACAAATGGATATATAAAAAAGCGATGGACTGGCTTGTTGATACAGTCATAGTGATGCAGGGCCAAGGTAAATGCCCCTTTAAGTCATTAAAAGGGATGCTCAAAATAACAGTTGTATCAAAACTTATTCTTCCAAGGTTCATTATCAAACCAGGGTTCGTTGGCCGCCCATGCAAGGACACTGAAATTAAGATCGCAGAAGATGGAGAGGTCCTTGTGAAAGGCCCCCAGGTCTTCATAAAGGATAGCGGTTATTTTAAGCAAAAGGATAAAACCGATGAAGTGTTCACAAAAGACGGTTTCTTCATGACAGGAGATGTAGGTGAAATAGATGCGGATGGCTTTTTAAAAATTACTGATCGCAAAAAGGAACTTATAGTTACTTCAGGGGGTAAAAACATAGCGCCTCACCCGATAGAATTGTCCCTTACCATTGATATGTATATTGACCAGGCATGCGTAGTTGGTGATGGGAGAAATTATGTTACAGCCCTTATCGTTCCTCAGTTTGAACTTCTTGAGAAAATTGCCGATGACATGAACATCTCTTATAATGAAAATAGAGATCTTATCCGCTCAAATGAGATTATTCGCTTCTTTGAAGAAAGAGTGGAAAAAGCGAATCAGAATCTGGCACGATATGAACAAATTAAAAAATTTCGTTTGCTTCCTCAGTCATTCAGCGAGGAGACCGGTGAACTGACACCAACACAAAAAATGAAACGAAGAGTCATTTACGATAAATACAGCAACGAAATCGATTCTCTTTATAAATAACCAAATAACTCAAATACAACTTTATCAATCGCCATCGCGAACCGGCCATACGTATTGTGTGTAGCTCATTATATCGTCTTCAGCCATCAAAGATCCATATCCACCAAAATAACACGCCCAGTAAATCTCATCAATATACTCTGTAGATGACCAATAATATGCTCCATTGTGGGGCCTGTCGGGTGGGTTATCGGTCTGGACTCCTGTAAACGAATCTCCTTCCGACCATTGTCCGTTCCTTTGAGCGTTACACAATGGCGGTCTATAATAAGACCGATCAACAAATACCTCCCATTCCTCTTTGGTAGGTAATCGCCAATCTCCGTCAAAAGATCCGTCCGCCAATCCATGCTCCCCATCACTCAAATTGGCTGCCGCTTCCATGGCATCATCCCAACTCATTGTTCCAAATGCATTTGCATCTTTAAGCCAGATCAACCCTGTATCAATATCTTGAACAGTGCCATCTTCCATATCCGTAAATCTAGCTTCTGGTGGTTCGATAACTGGCCATGGCCATGGTGGTCTATCTCCCCCCTTCAAATCACAGCCAATACCAATAAATGCAATTAAAAAAAGAATAATTATAAATTTTAATGAGTTTGAGCGTCTGCAACACTTTAAAAATTTTTTAAACATAATAATCACCACATCCTTACAATTCATGGTTCACAAAATAATAGATTGCCCTTAATAAGATCGGTGGTTTTCTTTCCCTGTCTTACAACAATTTTATTAAAAATTCAAACTACCCAACGATCTTTTACTTATACCAATACAAACCACACAGTTATTTTGCATTTATTTCACCTTAAATCCCTTGACAGGTAAGTCATATTTTGAAATGTTACTATTAATTAAATAATGATCGGTAATAAATTATGGCCAAAAAAACTACAGCTAAGGTTCCGCAAATATTGCCTGTCGGAGGAGGAAAGGGAGGTGTTGGTAAAAGCTTTATAGTAGCTAATTTGGGTGTTTTGATGGCCAAACAGGGAAAAAAAGTTGCATTAGTTGATTTGGATCTCGGCGCATCAAACCTGCATACATTTATCGGAGAAACCCGTTGTCGCTCAGGGCTGAATCATTTTTTAAATAAAAAAAAAGCAAGCTTAGAAAACGTAGCGATTCAATCAGATATCCACAACCTTCATTTAATCAGTTCCATTGGATGCACAGAGGAGGTTGCCAATTTATTTACCACCCAAAAAAATAAAATCATCAAAGCTATCAAGAAAATGCCTTATGAATATGTACTTCTGGATTTGGGGGCCGGCACTAACTTTAATACACTTGATTTCTTTCTGACATCAGATAGTGGAATTTTTATTTGCACACCAGAACCGACTTCCATTGAAAACGCCTTCAAATTTATTAAAGCGGTTTATCTGCGCAAGGCCAAACGAATATTAAAAGCCAAAGCATTTAAACCAGTATATGAGCAAATCCTAAGTAAAATAGACAATACCTCAAAACAATCGTCTAAATTTATTGAAGCTGTGATTCAATTTGACCCGGAAAAAGGGGCGATGTTTCAAAAACAGTTGAGTGAATTTAAATTTAAATTTATCATTAACCAGTTCAGAAAAAGCGCGGATTCTATGATCGGGCAGAAAATCGAAAAAGTTTGCAATCGTCATTTCTACTCTGAATTCGAATTTTTAGGTAACATCAGCTTTGATGAACGGGTGTATGAATCCATACTCTCCAAGAAAATTTTTATTAATAAATATTCATACACCATCAGTGCGATAGAATTGAATAATATAGCTAAAAAAATAGTAGGGAACCATATTGATAAAATCCCTCAACCGCTCATTCAAAATGAAAAATTTTGACAACCTAACATACTACCAATTGCTTGAAATCCCATCCGATGCATCTTTTTTTGAAATACGGCATGCTTATAAGAATGCCTTAATAATATATAACGAGGATTCCTTAAGTACATATTCACTGTTTGAGGATAACCAGAGGGGGCAGTTGTTGAATAAAATCGAAGAAGCGTTTCAGACCTTAATCGATGAAGACAAGCGTGCCGTCTACGACGAAATACTTATTTCCGAAGGCAAGTTAGACGCAACTAAAACGATACCTTCCCCAACTCAAGCAAAAGCTGTCCCAATCTTTCAAAACAACCACGCATTGACAAAACACCTATTTGATAAAAAAATTATTAGGAATTTAGAGTCCTCGGAAGTCCAGGCAATTCGAGATAAAATCCACTCCAATGAACTGGTTTCCGGAAAAGATCTAAAAAAGCTGCGTCAAGCGTTAGGTGTGGAGCTTCAGGAGATCTTCGAAGTCGTTCGAATTAGTGTGTCGATTTTACAGGCAATTGAAGCCAATGAATTCCAACGACTTCCCTCATTACTTCATTTAAATAATTTTTTAAAATCTTATGCTGAAATACTCCATCTCAATACTGACAAGGTTGTTGATGGATATATCATCAATATAACACTTTTAAAGAAATAGAACCCTTTTTACATTTTTGCAATAATACTTGTGGGCAATACCTTGAGTAGCCTGCCGACAATATTCCATGGAAAAACCGGTACGGTTGATGATTTAACTTTCTTTTCAATCAGTCCGGCAATAATAGCGGCACCCTTTTCCACTGAAATTAAAAACGGACGACTGGACAGCATATCGTTTAAAGGTGTGTCGATAAAGCCGGGGTAGAGAACGGTGACATCAATATTTCGTCCATAAGTCTCCGCCCGCAATGCCTCCAGATAAACAGACATACCCGCCTTTGAAGCAGAATAAGATGCGCTCCGGGGTAATCCCCTGAAGGCTGCAACTGACGCTACACCCACAATATGACCTCTTCCGCGTTCAAGAAAATAATTCGTAGCAGCATCAATGGTGGCTATCGCACCGATCAGATTTGTCTCTATTGTACACCGAGATTTTTCGAACTGCCCCTTGCCCACTGCTTCTCCGAGGCCCATGCCGGCATTCACAAAAGCAATGTCAAGACCGCTTAACTCTTCAGCAATGTTGTTGACGGCAATTGGTACATCATCGTAATCCGTAACATCAAGCTTTCGAATAGCGACAACAGCTGAAGATCTCTCTTTTTTAATTTCATCCCGAATCTTCTCAAGTTCTTCGATCCGACGGGCGGCAAGCCCTATCGCATATCCCTTGTTGGACATTTCAAAGGCGAGTGCTTTGCCGATACCTGATGAAGCGCCTGTAATCAGAATGGTCTGTGTCATAACTAACTCCTTTCTACAGATATTGTTGTTTTTTTTGATAGTATTGATGGAACTGCCTGACCTGAACGATAAGCTATCAAAACTGCATCTGCAGAAAAAATAATCAGTGCCAGCCATATCATGACAAATGTACAGATCTGGACATTTGCAAACGGTTCTTTATAAATAAAAATCGCAAGGATAAAAGTGCAGCTAGGAGCGATATACTGCAAAAACCCTATGGTAATGAGCCGAAGCCTGCGCGCCCCGACAGTAAACATTAAGAGGGGAAATGCTGTGACTAACGCGGTACCCATCAGCAGCAAATCAAGATAAACACCGGAACGGAATACCGACCCCACACCCGAATAATCGAGATAAAAAAGATATATTGCTGCCGGCAATGAAAGTATAAGTGTTTCCACAGCCAGCCCCTCAAGTGCTCCAACTGGCGCTATCTTTCTGATAAACCCGTATAACCCGAAACTGATTGCGAGACCCAGCGCCACCCAGGGAAATTGGCCATGGTGCAAAGTCAAGTAACCAACGCCTGAACCCGCCAGAATAACCGCGATAATCTGCAGGTTGCGAAGCCGCTCTTTAAGAAAAACTGTTCCGAGTAAAACATTGACAAGCGGACTGATGTAATATCCAAGACTTGTCTGTAAAATATGATTGCTGTTGATTGCCCAGATAAAAAGAAACCAGTTGCCGGAGACGAGAACCGTTGAGGCAAGGAGGAGTTGAAAATTATGCCGGTTTGTCAGCGCTTTCTTAAACGGCCTCCAGCGTTTAAACACGATAATGATAAGCAGAAGAAACAGGAACGACCAGACCATTCTGTGCATTAAAATTTCAAGTGCGGGCACAGAAGCCAGCGCCTTAAAATAAACCGGACTGATGCCCCAGATCAGATATGCCAAAACCGCACAGGAGAGACCAATCAGAGTTTGCCGGTTTTCCCTATTTGGTTTTCCGGGGGACATTATATTCCTGACTTAAAGAACTGCTCAGTCTCGGTAACGGTATCCGGCTTTTGTGTATATTCAGTCGGTTCCGTCCCCTCTTTAAAACATTCAAATATAGTTCTTTTCGATTCAGGGATTGCCAGTTTGCCGGTATCGGCATCTATCTTTGTAAATACAATACCCTCAGGAACTTGAAAAATCCTTACCGGTTTTTCAGCCAGAAATCTTTTCATGAATCCCAGCCAAATGGGACTTGCAGCCATGGCTCCCGTTTCCCCCTTGCCAAGAGACTGCTCCTTGTCATAGCCGACCCATGTGCCGGTAATGTATCGCGGGGTATACCCTACAAACCATGCATCATAAAGGTTATTTGTTGTACCGGTCTTGCCGGCCACAGGCCTCTCGAGCGACCTTACACTGCGACCGGTTCCGTGCTTGACAACATCTTCAAGAATATTTGTCATTATATAGGCCGTACTTTTTTCAATAACCCTCTTTTTTTCGATAAAATTTTCCTCTAATATCGCACCATCCCTGTTTTCTATTTTTGTAATAAAAACAGGCGTTACAAGAAAACCAAGGTTTGCAAATACAGAATAAGCATTCACTGTTTCTAGTAAAGATATGCCTGATGAACCGAGAGCAATCGATAAATCCCTGCTTAGCGGCGACTTGACACCGAGGCTCCTGGCATAATTAATCGCGAAATCAACACCTATACTCTTTAAAATTTTTATGGTTACAATATTGTGTGACTTTACAAGTGCTGTCCTGAAAAATGTCGGCCCAAAAAATTTCTCTTCATAATTTTTGGGTTTCCATGTAAAATCACGTTCTTCATCCGTAAAAACAACCGGCGTATCCAGTATTTCAGTTGCGGTGGTATAGCCCTTGTCAAGAGCTGCAGCATATATAATCGGCTTAAATGCCGACCCGGGTTGCCGCCTCGACTGTATCACCCTGTTAAACTGGCTGTTTCTGAAATCTTTTCCGCCAACCATCATTTTTATATATCCTGTCTCAGCTTCCATGCATAACAATGCCGCCTGAACTTCGGGTTCCTGTTCAAGAGCGCACTCATAATAATCTTCTTCTTCGAGCTTTCCCTTGATCCTTACCAGAACCACGTCACCTGCGGAAAGCACTTCACTTGGATGCCTAATACCGGTTTTATACCATGAGACTTCAATGTCAGGCGTTCTAGCCCACTTCATATCTTCTATCTTAATTTTTCCAACCAAATTCCCTATTCGTAGTGTGACGAAATCTTCCGCATCATCCACATTAATAACAACAGCCTTTGAAATATTGCCATCCTCCGGAAATGGCTTTTCCATTCCAGCCTGAAGTATTTCACAAAACGCTTCGATTTCTTCAGGTGCAAGGTGCTCTAAAGGACCTCTGTAACCTTGCCGCTTATCAAGTTCCCGCGTTCCTTTATCAATTTCTTCACGGGCAACATTCTGCATATCTATATCGACGGCGGTGTGAATCTTAAGCCCATCCCTGTAAAGGGCGTAATCTCCATACTTCCTCTTGATATATCGCCTTACGTGTTCAGTATAATACGGAACCTTTTCAATGTAAAAATTACGCCTGGGCTTTATATCCAGTTCCGTATTTATCGCCTCCGTTGCCTCGCTATTAGTAATATATTCTTCAGACACCATTCGGTTCAGCACATATATCTGCCTTTTTTTTGCCCTCTCCAGATGCCTAAATGGTGAATACTTACTAGGTGCTTGTGGAAGGCCTGCCAACATGGCACATTCTGCAAGATTCATATCTTTTACGGATTTACCAAAATAGTTTTCAGCTGCTGCTTCCACACCGTATGCACCGTGACCGAGATAAATCTGGTTTAAATAAAGAAAAAGAATTTCATTTTTTTTAAATGTCTTGTCTATTCTATAGGAAAGAATCGCCTCTTTTATTTTTCTGCCGTAACTTTTTTCAGGTGTCAAAAAAAACGATTTGGTCACTTGCTGTGTAATGGTGCTACCGCCCTGCACGATAGTACCGGCCTCTATGTTTTTAATAAATGCGCGCATAACCCCCAGAAAATCGATTCCCTCATGAACATAAAACCGTGCGTCTTCAGCTGAGACAAATGCTTTTATCAGCATTTCCGGCATATCTTCCAGTGGAATTACAATTCTTCGTTCCTTAAAAAATTCAGCGATTTTTCTTCCGTCATCGGAATAAACAGTTGTTATCACAGGTGGCCGATAGTCTTTCAATGAGGTAATTTTCGGGAGGTCCTTCTTGAAATAATAATAGCCCGAGAATAAAACAGAACCGGCCAAAATGATCATAAACAAAGAAAGTATTATAAAAAAACGGGCTACCTTTGACAGGTATCCCAAATTCTCACTTTTAGCACGCTTTTTCAATATCTGGGATTTTGTTTTCCTTGTATCCATCCCTATAAACCGATCCATTGTGTTATGCTGTCGACAGGTTCTCTTGTGGATTCTAACCTGTTGGCGGGAAAATCAGGATCAGGATGCCCTATTGCAATTGCGATCATTATCCTCCTGCTTTCACTAATACCAGCAAGTTCCCTCAAAACTTCAGGGTACATAACACCCTGATCCTCAATGCATGTTCCAAGCCCATGATCAAGAGCGGCAAGACAAATACTCTGCATTACAGCACCAATATCAATAAGAGGAGTCGATTCGGCCAAAATGCTGTCCGTTGTGATAATGATGGCAGCAGGCGCATCAAAAAAACGGAAGCCTCTTTCAAGCCATTCCGCCCTTTTTTCCTTGTCTTCCCTTTTAATATCCATAATGCTGAAAATCTGTTTTGCAAGCCCCACCTGGCGCTGTCTGTAAATACTGTCCTGCGGCCACCCCACAACAAGATGATCCGGTTCTGCCGGTGCACCGCTATTAAGTTTACCGACAATTGCCGATTTTATTTTATCGAGTATGTCACCGGCAATAACAGTGAATTCCCACGGCTGGGTATTCATTGCCGACGGTGCCCGACCGGCTGTCTCAAGAATTTCACTCAGCGTATCTTTTGAAACAGGGTCAGGTTTATATCCTCTTATACTTTTTCGTTTTCTCATAGCCTCTGTGATTTCCATAAAACTCTCCTTTATAATGTAACGCTTTAAAAACAGTAACTTTTCATAAATGTATCTATTTATCACATTTCACAGCGGCGTCAAAAGTTATTTTTGCCGGTGAGTCTTTCATGCTGTATTTTTGCCGGTGAGTTCTTGATACGCTTCCTGAATTTCTACAAACTTATTCTTGGCAAGCTCTTGAAGCTCCGGTCCCAGGTGGCTGACTTTGTCCGGATGATAGGCATGGACAGCCCGGCGATAGGCTGCCAGAATTTCCTCCTGGCTTGCGCCGGGTTGAACTTCCAGTATCTCGAATGGCGTTTTTTTCTGAAATGTGTCAGTCCTGCCCTGTCTGTTTCCGTATTCCCCATATGAACCATATGAACCAGATGGATCAGATGAATCAGTCTGATTATGTCTGTATTTCGCGTTCTTTTTTTTAAAAGGATCCAAAATATTTTTAAGATTGATTAAGAATCCCGGCAAGCGGCCTCTTCTTAAAAAATAGATGAAAAGTCCCAGTAAAAATGCATCGTCTATCCAGCCATAGATGGGCAGTAAATCCGGTATGAAATCAAACGGGCTTAGTATATAAAGAACAACAAAAATGATAAGTAATATGTAAATAAAACTGCGCATGAAAAAATTACCCGTTATTGGATCAGATCGGCACATGATCAGTTTGATAT
>CAZTYY010000063.1:0-14378 GCA_964617785.1 uncultured Desulfobacterales bacterium
TCACTGCGGCGTACGATAAGTACGCCTCATTCCTCGGGATTTGCGACGTCTTGATCTTGAACTTTTTACTTTGCCATCCCAAATTGACTTTTTACGAGACTGTCACAGATAAAAAACAAATTACCATTCATAAGCAACTCCCCGGTTTGTTCTTATCGATGATTCCATAAACATTATTGGCGGGAGCGCTGCCTCGACGTTCATCTGAAAGGATACATTCACTGTAATGAGGTTTGTTGATGCGGTTGACAGCAATCAGCCCCTGTACAGCTTCTATACTAATTTTTCCTGAGTTGGCTTGCCAGATAATCTCTTCCAAGGCAGTTCGATTCTGAAAAGATTCGAGTCGATAGGGACGCTGGGAAATGAGCGCATCATATATATCACTCACCATTATAATATCGACCATTGGATTATTTATCTTTATGCCTCTTGGGTATCCACTCCCATCCTTTCTTTCATGATGATCCCGAGCAACTATTGCTGTAAAGTGTTGGGCATCTTTAAAATAGTAGCTGAGTAAAACATAGCCTGCCAGCGTATGATGTTTAAGTGCTGTTTGTTCCGCAACGGTCAAAGGGCTTTTTTTGTTTAAAATATTCAATGGTACACATAGCTTTCCAATGTCATGGGTTGGCCCTGCAATTACTTCTTTGGACATCTTTTTGGGGTCAGATATCAACTGTTCCGCAAGAAGAGTGGATAGCGCGCAAACCAATAGAAAATGACGATACGTATAAAAATCCGTACGGTGAAAATGATAGAGCGTTTCGAGCAGCGGTAATGGCAGTATCACTTTTTCCATATTTTTTAAGACAATATTTTTCGATTTTTGATCACTAAAAATAATGGTATAAGGAGGCTCATTTATAAAATGAAGCAGGTCCTTTTTTACACTGGCATAGGTGAATAAAGAACAAGACTCTTCCATGCCTTTATTTTTCATAATCAACTCGGTCACGATTTTCGGAGATAACGTGGTCCCGGCGGAAAGTAATTCCCGCTGATCAAATGTAAACACGGGATATTCGAGTATGGAGGTCATCATCAATTATCCTTAAAGAGTTTTGTTTAATAATACCTTAACTCTTTATTCCGATTTTTCATAATATGTCAACCATTAGCGCGTATGGGGTCTTCATTCTTGACAGATTATAAAACCTGTTAAGAATGAAGACCCCATGTTTATACTCCGAAGCCATAAAGCTTGATAAAAGGTTTTTTTATAGTATAATATGCAAAATTTTTGTTATAACGCGAGACAAAGAAAGGGAAGGCTCGATGAAGTTACAGGAATTCTGGGTTAAATTTTATCCGGCTGGCAGCCGTCAGATTACTATAGCGTCAAATAACGGCCATGAATATCTATGGCTGAGAAAAACCGATGAGTGGATGTATTTAGCGGATGCAAACGGTTCATTCCGTGCAGCCAAAGGCGATGAAAATCTTTTTAAAGTGATTGTTGACTGGATGAACTCCATTAAGGCAGACAAGAAAAAAGTAGCGGATTTAAGACATTCCGTCATCGTTGAAAACATCAGTTTGGATTCATCCTTAAACCGCTGGGTTCTCAAATCCTGAATCAATATTTAATAGCCTGTTGACCAAATTCATAAAATCAGTTTTTCCAATGATTTTTTCAATGATCGGGAAAAGCAAAACAGGAAAAAGAAACAAAGATAAAGAATGAAAATTCTGCTTGATGTTTAACAGGCAGAGGTCGCGAATATTGGCTTGACATTTGTAAAAAATTTATGTTTTAAGAACGGTTTGAATTTTTACAGATAATAATGATGTTTAATGCGTATTAAATGGCAATGCTTTAAAAATGAATGGATGGATTAATAAGCCAATCAGTCGATTGGTATTTTTTATTTGTTTTGTAATGGTTTTCGCATATTTTTCTGATATTTATGCTGAAAACAAAGAAAAGTCGTTTATGGAAAGACAACGGCCACCGGTCAATTTTCTTGATGCGATGCATGATATGCATATGGACAGTTACGAATGCCTGACCTGCCATCACCGTTATGAAAACGGTGAGAACGTGCTGGATGAGTCTGAACTCGAAGAAGGTAATCCTGATATCTCGTGTTCGGCCTGTCATAATTCAGAAGCAAAAATAGAATTGAGAGAAGCGTTTCATGGTCAATGCATTGAATGCCATGACCGGCATAATGACCAGGAGGGCGGCTCATTGCCGATTCTTTGCGGTGAGTGCCATGTTCGCCATGTGGATAACAACCAGATGAATAACGAATAGCCAGATGAATAATGAATATATACCAGATGAATAATGAATATATAATAGATAAAGCAGGGGAGTTATATTGGTAAAAGGAAAAAGAAAACCGATAGAGGAAATCAAAGCAACCGTTTCCAGATATAAGCGAATTTTAATCACCGGTTGCGGCGGCTGTGTATCGGTATGCCTGGCCGGAGGACAAAGAGAAGTTGAAATTCTTTCGGCTGAATTGAAATTTGAATTCAAAAAAGAGTCGGCAGGAAAAAGGACAGACGGCTTTACGGTTGAAAGACAATGCAACATGCAAATGCTCTCAGAGCTTGATGATATCATAGATGAATATGACGCTGTCCTGTCAATGGCATGTGGCGCAGGCGTCCAGTATACAGCTGAAAGATTCCCAAAAATTCCGGTCTTTCCGGCAATCAATACAATGGCTATTGGCGTTGACAGGGAGATTGGTGTTTATGAAGAAAAATGCAGGGCCTGCGGTGAATGTGTTCTTGCTTATACCGGCGGCATCTGCCCTGTAACCAGCTGCGCTAAAGGACTGTTTAACGGCCCCTGCGGGGGAACCAATAATGGCGCATGCGAAATCAGCAATGACATTCCGTGCGCCTGGAATGAGATTTACAACCGGCTTAAGGAACAGAACCGGCTGGAGGATATTATCGAGCTTCAAATGCCGATGCAGTGGAAGAACCAGATTAGAAGAATCGTGGTTCAGGATTTATACAATAAGTAGAGACAGATTTGAATTTACAAGATATTTTAACAAATGACTTCATATACAACCTTGCCGGCGGTCCCCTGGCAAGGATTTCTTTTGCTGTTTTTCTTCTCGGAACAGTGATTCGGACCGTAAAATTCATGTCCTTGACACGGACCGTAAAACAGGACCATCCGGTTCATGGAAGCAGTATAAAAAAGCGACTTTCAGTAAAATCTTTCCTGAAAGACCTCCCTCGGCACTTTAACTCGCTGAAGCATACGGTTCTGGCAAAAAGTCCGGTGACAATAATAGTCAGCCTGGTATTTCATGTCTGCCTTCTGGCTGCACCGCTGTTTCTACTTGCTCATAATATTATGTTTTCCAGGTTTATGGGAATAAGTTTTTTTTCATTTTCCGAGCATACAACAAATATAATGACGGTTATATTTCTTGTATGCGCTTTCTATTTTCTATTAAGAAGAGTTTTTAGTGCCCGTGTTAGAATGATAACCTCGATTAATGATTATTTGATTCTGGCCATCACAACCCTGCCGTTTCTTACCGGTTTTCTGGCATATTACCAGATCTATGACTACAGATTTATGATTGTTCTCCATATGCTTTCAGGTGAGCTAATTCTGGTTGCAGCTCCGTTTACAAAGGTTTTTCATATGGTATTTTTCTTTGTGGGCCGTTTTGTTATTGTAAGCCAGCATACGCTTGGAAAAGGGAGCCGGGAATGGCAATGGTAAAGCGTTTTTTTGTTGGAGAAAAAATATGACCGAACAGACAGCGGCAAAGGTCGATGCAAAACAGATCCGACGAATGCTGGATAAACACAAACAAAAGATGAAGCTTTCCATGGGCGTCTGCGCCCGATGCAGCCTGTGTGCCGAAAGCTGCTTTTTGTTCAACTTACACAAAAATGACCCCAGATATATGCCGTCATATAAATTTATTAATTCCCTGGGCAGGCTTTATAAGAAAAAGGGCAGGGTGAATATGGCGGAACTTGAAGAAATTAAAGTGAATGTCTGGGAAAGGTGTGTGTTGTGTACCCGGTGCTACTGCCCTTTTGGAATCGATATTCCGGATATGATTACTCTTGCAAGAAGCATATGTCGATCGCAGGGTGTTTTTCCATCATATGACGAATAGCCTTAATTAACAAACTATTACGATCGTTCATCTTTGAAGCATGAAAGAATTTTGGGGAAATTCAATAAAAAAATAAGTTGACAAAAAAAGTCCATGCGCTATCAAGATATGAAAATCTGAATCGGAAGTATTTTCTCAACTTTGATGGAGGTATATATGCGCTTAAAGGATAAACTGGATTCTGGAGAATTTGCCGTACTTGCGGAAATGGAACCCCCGAAAGGTGTGGATGTATCGGGTATGGTATCGGACGCATCGAAAGTTAAAGGAGCAGTCGATGCCTTTGTTGTTCCTGAAATGAGTAATGCGGTGATGAGGATGAGCGCACTCGGCGGAGCCATGATTCTGCAAAAAAAAGGAATGGAAACCGTAATGCAGATAAGCTGCAGGGACAGAAACCGGCTTGCGCTTCAGGCTGACCTCCTTGCCGCCTATGGATGCGGGATTAAAAATATTATGGCGGTAACCGGTGAGGAGCCAAGTTTCGGGGATCATCATCTGGCAAAATCTGTGTATGATATAAGTATTACGGAAATGATGCAGGGAATAAAGAAACTTCAGAATGGAAAGGATATGGCGGGAATTGAGTTGTCAGGAGCCCCTCAATATTTTACAGGTGCAACCCTCAACTCAGGCGCAAAAGGCGAAGCGCTTGAAAAAGAGCTTGCAGTCATGAAGGATAAAATTGAAGCAGGTGCCCAGTTTTTTATTACGCCACCATTGTTTGATATTAATGATATTAAATCTTTCTTAGCGGATACGGATACAGGCAATGTTAAAATCATACCTACAGTTTTGCTCCTTAAATCAGTTGGTATGGCCCGGTATATGGCGCGGAGCATGGATCATGTCAATATTCCGGATACGCTAATCAAGAGACTTCAAAAAGCCGGTGACAAAGTTCACGAATGTGTACTGATTGCCAAGGAAATGATAAAAACCTTAAAAGATGAGCAGTTTAGCGGAGTAATGATTTCTACAATCGGTTGGGAAGGCAAATTGCCTGAAATATTGGGCGGTATGGGTGTATAATAATTGACAACAGCTGATTTCGCGTTTATATACGCTTAACAAAGATATTGTGTGCCGTACATCCGGTGCATTGAGTTTTTTATGGAAAGGAGAAAGTATATGACCGAAAAAAAGAGGATACTTGTTGTAGATGATGAACCTGATTTTGTAGAAATATTGAAAAAAGCCCTTGAAAGTGAAGGTTTTGAAGTCGATGTCGCATATAATGGGGTTGAGGGATTGGAAAAAGTAAACCGGAATCCTCCCGATGCAATTGCACTGGATGTTATGATGCCTGAGAAGGACGGGTATAAGATGTGCGCGGAGCTGAAAGCAGATGAAAAATATGAGGATATTCCGGTTGTCATGTTAACGGCAGTCGCATCTCATGTATCATCAACAAGATATTCTCATTATGACGGAATGAGCATGGAAGCAGACGACTATGTCCCGAAGGGGCCGGATGCTGTTAAGGAAGTTGTTGAGAGTATCAAGTCGCTGCTTTAATTTTAAAGCACTACAAGTGAATCCTGCTTATGCGGGATTTACTTCAATCATTTTCAGCTGGAAGAAATACGGTAAACGTTGTTCCTTTCCCTTTTTGACTTTTCACTTGAATGTTGCCGTTCAGTCTTTCTACAAGACCTTTTACAATAGGGAGGCCGAGTCCTGTTCCGGTGACATACCGGGTGTTATCATCTTTAACCCGATAAAATCTCTCAAAAATATTTTCAAGATGTTTTTCTTCTATTCCGAACCCGGTGTCTGATACGGTTGTGCGTATTCCTTTATCAATTGACTCGATTGTTACGGTTATATCCCCCCCGTCCGGCGTATAGTTGATGGCGTTAGTGATCAGGTTGCCGAAAATACTTTCAAGGGCCATGGGGTCTGCGGCTAAATAAGGCAAATCCGTATCAGGTTGATTCAGTATTAACGACTGGTTCCGGTTTCGGGTTCTATCCTGCATGAACTCTACAATACTCTTAAGCAGCTCTTCGAGTTGTATCTGTTTTATTTCATAACCGACGTTCCCGGCTTCTATACGTGACAGGTCGAGCATGTCGCCTATTAAGGCAATCAAATTCTTGGTTTTATCCTTGGCTCTGGAAAGAATCTCACGATCCTTGATACTTTCCTCTTCGGCTACGCCTCTCAAGACAACTGCCAGCTGTTCATGGATGGTTGAAAGCGGAGAACGAAGCTCATGGGAAACTTTTGTTACGAATTCAGATTTAAGACGGTCAAGAAGTTTTATGGCAGTAATATCCATAAAATTAATAACCGCACCGAGGCATTCTTTTTCCTCGGTGAGTACGGGACGGCCTCTTGCCATTAAAAATTTTTCATCCGACATGGCAAATTCATAGGTCGGGATGTCGTCATCAGGATTATATTTTCCGCTTGAGATATCCATGATAAGGTCGCATAGCTCATTGTCGGCAATATAGGTTTTAATCATGTCGCCGGTGCCGTGATCCTCGGGAAGATTAAGATGGTGAAAACAGGCGGGGTTCATAAGAACAACCTGTCCGAGTGTATTGGTAACCAGTACTCCGTTTGGAAGCGATTCAATGATTGTTCGGATACGGCTTTTTTCAGTTCCCAGATCTGCTAAAGTTCTTCTCCTTTCCGCTTCCAGTTTTTCCGTTTCCTGTTGAAGACGGATTCTTTCCCGGGCACGGCCAACAACAATTCTTAACTGGGCAGGCTCAAACGGTTTCGGAATAAAGTCGTATGCACCCTGTTTCATAGCTTCGATAGCAGCTTCAACCGTAGCAAAACCGGTGATAACAATCACAAGAATTTTTTCATTTTTTTCACGGATTTTTCTTAAGACCTCCATGCCGTCTATACCCGGCATTTTTAGATCAAGCAGAGTGATGTCCACGGGTTCACTGTTGACAATGCTTAATGCATCCTCTCCTTTTTCCGCCATAAATACATTGAAATCCATACGCTTCAGGATCCGTTCACAGCCTTCACGGATATCTTTTTCATCATCTACAACGAGCACATTCATCGTTTGTTTATCCGTCATTTTCACTGCCTCCGTTTGCCGGCTGTTTTAGGGGAAGCTCTACTCTGAATACAGCACCTCGGTCAGGCCGATTGGCGGCCGTAACTGTGCCATTGTGGTCTTTTACGATACCGTAAACCAGGCTTAGCCCGAGCCCTGTACCTTTACCCTCTTCTTTTGTAGTATAGAAGGGTTCGAATATATTGCCAATAATATCTTCGGCTATTCCCGGACCCGTATCGGCAATTTCGATAAAGACGCTTTCTTTTTCCGGAACAAGGCCGGTTTTAACCAACAGTTCCCCCTGACCTTCCATGGCCTGGGCTGCATTAAGGATGATATTCATAATAACATGGTTTATTTGCTGTATGTCAGCAGCTATTTGCGGCAGGGAAGAGTCAACATCCTGCTTTATCACGATATTGTGAAAAAGTGTCTGGTTTCCGAGAAGGAAAAGCGTGCGGGAAATTGTTTTGTTGATATCCAAAGACTTTTTTTCCAGCTTAGTCTGTCTCGCAAATTCAAGCAGCTCTTTCACAGTATCCCTGCACCTTTGAGCGTCTTTAATGATTCGGGACAAATCTTCCCGAGCCCCGTCCTCAAGTTTGTATTCCTCCATAATTAACTGAGCAAAAAGCGTAATCCCACCAAGGGGGTTGTTCAATTGATGGGCAACACCTGCAGCCAGTTTCCCCAGTGATACCATTTTTTCAGCCTGTACAAGCTGCAGCTGGGTTTTTTTTAATTCTTCTTCCATTTTAATCTCTTCACGGAGATCATGGAAGAATCCTATAGAGGCAACTTCACGCTCATCTTCATACACGATTGCAGCGCTGAGGCATATGGGAATAATTTCCTCACTTTTTCTTAGAACGTCTACTTTATGAGATTTGAGCTTTCCTTTCCCGCCGTATTTTTTATCCCTGAGTTTGCGCATGATATTTTTTGCGCCCTCGCCCGGATATACATCGCGAATATTGAGTGTGCTGAGGGCTTCTTCAATACTATAACCGCTGACTTCTGCCGCGGCATCGTTAAAAATAAGTATTTTCCCTGTTTTGTCAGCGGCGATAACGCCATCAACAGAACTTAGAATCAGATTTTTTAAAAATGCATTAGAACGCTGGAATTTTCCCTCCATTTTTTCCATCGCAGGAAGGTCAATATCCAGCATAAGGAGGGCATCGGTTTTTTCCCCGGAAAGGATCGGATATGTATAGACACATGAGTATTTTTTTGAATTGTTTTCATTAGCGCCTTCATCACGGCGCATCACGGCTGGTTTCCGTGATTTTATAACCTGGTCGGCCAGACAGTATTCGCATGAAGATTTGCGGTCAAAAAGCGCTTCATAACATTTCATTCCCAGTATGTCTGTATTGCCGTCTTTTACTGCATGGCTGCTTGCATAAAGTATTCTATAGTCAGGTGAAATAATAATGATTTTTCTATAGCCGTTTTCCTGTTTTATATCGTTTATCTTTATATCGTTTTTCATGGTCTTCTCCGAGAGAGTTGTATGTTAAGAGACTTTAAAAATTATATGAAGCCGATTAAAAAATCAAGAGAGGAAAATTCGAACCTATTTTCAACTTGACTTTTTTATGTTAGTTATGAGATATATCTCGTTTGGTTTTTTTGAGCTTTTTAATCATAGTTGTAATTAAAGGGTTATAATTTTAGGAGGCCTGATGATTGTCGCGGAAAGAAAACCGTTTGAAGAGATAAAGAATATGGTGTCAGGTTATGACAGGATACTGACCGTAGGATGTGCAACATGTGTTGCCGTATGCCTGGCAGGCGGTGAAAAAGAAGTAGGTATTTTGAATAACGAGTTGAAGCTTGCTAGAAAAGTAGATGGCGACCCTGTCCAGCTTGGTGCCGTTACTTTGCAGAGGCAGTGTGATAGAGAGTTCCTGGCGGAACTTGATGACATGGTAAAAGACTATGACGCCTTGATATCCATGGCGTGCGGAGCCGGAATACAATTTCTTGCTGAGCGCTTTCCGGAAAAACCTGTCCTCCCGGCTGTGGACACCACTTTTATCGGTGTTAACCAGGATGTAGGGATTTACGAAGAAAAATGCCGTGCCTGCGGAAACTGTGTTCTTGGAATGACAGGGGGCATCTGTCCTGTAACCATGTGTGCCAAGGGGCTGTTTAACGGTCCGTGCGGAGGGACCAATCAGGGTAGCTGTGAAATAAATAAAGACCAGCCATGTGCATGGTACTTGATTCACGAACGCTTGGAAAAGCAAAACCGACTGGAGCAGATTATCGAAATATGCCCGACCAATGACTGGAGGAACCAGACACCGAGAACGGTTATACAGCCGGGATACAGAGAAAGAAACACTGGCTGAGTTGATGCTTAACCACCTTAGACCAGGAAACAGTATATTTTGAAAAATAGAACAATTAAACAAACCTGAAATGAAAGAAGGATTGAAAAAATGAAGTCAGGAAGCAATATCGAGAAGATTCTTAAAGCCGGGCACTTTGGCTTCACGGGAGAGTTGGGGCCACCCCGAGGTACTAATGTCGAGGCTGTAAGAGAAAAAGCCGCTCCCTTAAAAGGGATGGTGGACATGGTGAATATCACCGATAATCAAACAGCAGTTGTTCGGATGTCAAGCTGGGCTGCTGCTATCATTGCGATTGAGGAAGGCCTGGAACCGAATTACCAGATGGTGTGCCGTGATCGAAATCGACTAGCCATGCAGGCGGATATTCTTGGAGCTTATGCTCACGGTATTAGAAATATCCTTTGCCTTTCCGGGGATCATCAGCAGTTTGGCGATCATCCGCAGGCCAAAGGCGTTTTCGATATAGATTCCATGCAGCTTATCAGCATGGTCAAAAAAATGAGGGATGAAGGAAAGTTCCTCGGAGGCGCGGATATCGATGTGCCGCCAAAACTGTTTATAGGAGCCGCCGCGAATCCGTTTGCAGAGCCTTTTGAATGGCGTGTTTACCGTCTTGCTAAAAAAGTGAGGGCTGGCGCTGATTTTATTCAGACCCAGTGTGTATACAACATGAAGAGGATGAGGGAATGGATCAAACAGGCAAATGACATGGGTCTGACCGAAAAGACTTATATCCTTGCCGGTGTTACACCGATGAAAAGTCTTGGTATGGCAAAATATATGAAGGCCAAGGTTCCGGGTATGGACGTACCGGATGAAATTATCGAGCGTATTAAGGGCGTTGATAAAAAGAAACAGGCAGATGAAGGTATTAAAATAGCCTGTGAACAGATTGAAGAGTTCAAGGAAACAAAAGGAATTGCGGGCGTTCATCTTATGGCTATTGAATGGGAGCATAAAGTTCCTGAAATCGCAGAACGCGCGGGTGTTTTGCCCAGACCCAAGGTATAAACAGGAGCATTCAAATTGGATACAGCACAAAAAAGAGTTACTGTTATAGGAGGGGGGATAGCCGGCCTTACCGCAGCATGGGAGCTTGCATTATCAGGCATTAGTGTTGACCTGGTTGAAAAAACGAGTTTTCTTGGAGGGCATGCCATTCAGTTCTGTTGTAAGGCGACTGAAGAATGCCGCCAGTGCGGCGCATGTTCTGTAGAAGAGATGTTGAAAAATGTCGTGCAGGAGCCGGGAATAAATGTTCATTTTAACTCAGTACCTGAAACAGTGGAAAGAAGCGGTAATTTTTCAATAGTATTGAAAAAAGGGCCTCTTTATATCGATCCGGAAAAGTGCACAAACTGCGGCGAATGTTATGAAAAATGCCATGAGCAGGGTGTCGTTGTGCAAGGCTATTCAAAAAACAATTCGCCACTGTACGCCATCAATGCTTCAAAATGCATGGAAGCTCAGGAAAAAGGCGCCTGTAAAAAATGTGAGGACTCTTGCCCTGAAGGTGCGATAAATCTTAGTGCGAACGTTTCAAAGGAAACTATAGAAGCTGATGCTGTTATTCTTGCAAGCGGCTTTACTCCTTTTGATCCTGAAATTAAACCGACCTACGGCTATGGACAGCACAGCAATATGTTGACCGGCCTTGATCTTGAAAAAATCATAAGGGAAAAAGGAACGGTTGTCAGACCTTCAGATGGTAAGAAACCGGAAAAAATAGCATTTATTCAGTGTGTTGGCAGCAGGGACAACAGGCTGGGGAATCTTTGGTGTTCAAAGGTTTGCTGCCCGTATGCCATGAGGATGGCTGAGCTGATAAAGAAAAAAAATCCCGAAACTGATATTACGATTTTTTATATGGATATTCAGAATACTGGTAAGGATTTTCCGGTTTTCTATGAGCAATGCAAGTCTGATCTGCGCTTTATTCGTACGATTCCGGTCGACTTTTTTCCTGATCAGGAAGGTGATTTGAAAACCAGATACATGAGTGAAGCAGAAGGCGCTCCGGTGGACGAAGTGTTCGATATGGTCGTTCTTTCTATCGGTATCATGCCCGGTGTTGATAATGAGAACCTGGCAAAATATTTTAACGTTGAGTTGAATGACGACGGATTTATCGCGGGCCATAAAGGGCTTGACAGATCCTTAACGGCTAATGACGGAGTTTTTGTGGCGGGAACAATTGAAGGTCCTAAAGACATCGCAGCGTCAAAAGCTCAAGCCGGAAATGCCGTCAGTGACGTGGTAAAGTATTTAGGGAGGGCTAAATGAAGGATCAGGCTTATAACAATAACAGGGAAATCAATATTTCAACAGACGTGCTTGTTGTCGGCGGGGGGGTTACCGGCTTGAATACTGCAGCCAGGATAGCAGATATCGGGTATCGCGTTATTCTTGTTGAGAACGGACAAGGACTCTGGGAAGATAAAAAATTGTCAATGCCTTTGTACGGTATTGACGAAAAAGATTCAGAAAACTTGGATGTGCTTCTTGAGAAAGTAAAAAAAGATGATCTGATTGAAGTGCTGACCCATACAAAAATAGCCGGTGCTGTGGGCGTGCCCGGAGACTTTCATATTAAGCTATCTGTAAATGGTGACAATAAAGAGCGAGTGGTAGGGGCGGTCGTAGCAGCAACGGACTTTACAACTGAATCTCTGCATGAAGCATATGGCCTTGTTTTAAATGATGCTGTCTGGCCTCAGACAAAACTTGAAAATATACTTGGCCTTGGGATGGATAAAGATAAATCCTCAAAGCAGCTTGCCGGAAAAAGCATAATGTTTCTGGTTGGATTTGCCCAGGAAGGAAATCCGATTGCTACCGAACGCGTCCTGAAAAGTGTTCTGGCAATTGAAGAAATCGATGGATGCAGTATCCATGTATGTGTCGGCAATATGAAAGTTGCCGAAGACGGCCTTGACGAACTTTTTAAAAAAGGCAGAGATAAAGGCGCATCGTTTTATAAATTATCTGAATCGCCCCGGATAGACGTGAATGGGAAAAAGCCTCTTATATCTTTTTTTGACCCTGTTCTGCGTGAAAATGTAGAGCTTGAAACAGATACTATTGTCATCGAGGAGGCGCTCTGCACGGACAGGATCAATAAAGAACTGGCTGGACTTTTAAGAATCGATCTCGGGCCGTTCGGGTTTTTGCAAAAGGATAACGTACACAGGTTTCCCGTCAAGTCTAACAGGGAAGGAATTTTCGTGGTTGGCCCGGCACGTGATACATTGGGCCTTTCCGCATCATTGACGGATATGGGTAACGTCATTCTGGAGCTTAAACATCTTCTCGGGGACGGGGACGGCAAAAAAATTATTCCTGCTGAAATTGCAGTAGTAGACAGGGAGAAATGCGCCATATGTCTGACCTGTTACAGGTGTTGCCCACATGGAGCGATTTATTGGGATGACAAGGCCATAATATCTCCTGTTGCCTGCCAGGCGTGTGGTACCTGTGCTGCCGAGTGCCCTCAGGATGCGATTCAGATCAACAATTTTAAGGATGAAGAAATATCTGGAAAAGTTGTGGAATGTTGCGGGGAAGTATCTTCTGATGCACCATTAATTGTGGCATTCTGCTGCCGCAATTCAGCAGTTGAGGCTGGTCGAATGGCAGAATTGTTTAATATGAAACTGCCGGAAGGACTTCGAATCATAACGGTTCCATGTGCGGGAAAGATAGATGTCGATTATATCCTTACGGCATTTAATGAAGGGGCGGACGGAGTTCTTGTTGTTTCATGCCACAAAGGGAACTGCAAGTCGGAGACAGGAAATATGTTTGCCGAGTGGCGTGTAAATGATGTAAAACGAATGCTGGTTGAAACCGGGATTGAATCGGAAAGGATCTCTTTTGAATCGCTTGCATCAAATATGGGGCCTGAATTTTCTTCAATTGCAAACAGCATGGAAGAAAAAATAAAAGAAATCGGCACAAGCCCTTTAAAAAAAGTAGGATAACTTCCAAATAAAGGGAAGACACCATATTCGGCAGAGGGCGAAGTTACCCGCTCATTTTTTTGAACGTTCCCGTGCGATAATTGCAGCGCCCAAAGCTCCGACTGTATCCGGATTTTCCGGGATAAAAATGCTGCAGCCCATGGTGGCACTCAGTGCCCTTATCACACCTCCGTTTCGGGCAACGCCTCCGGACATTGCAATGGACAGGCCGTTTTTTTCCGGATAGATGCGTTTGACAAGTGAATGAGTCCGTGAAGCTATAGATCGGTTAAGTCCGTTTACAATTTCATTTACAGTCACGCCATCGGCGATTAGTGAGACCACTTCGCTTTCAGCAAAAACCGTACACATGCTGCTTAAGGTAAGGTTGTCCTTTGCGCCATGATCCAGTTCGCCCAACTCATCGATATCGACCTGTAAAGCGCGAGCCATTGCTTCAAGGAATCTTCCGGTCCCTGCCGCACATTTGTCGTTCATGGCAAAGTCGATAACCCTGCCCTCTGCATTCAGAAGAATTGACTTGCTGTCCTGACCGCCGATGTCTATCAGAAGCCTTGTCTCAGGATTATGCGCCTGTATTCCGCGTGCGTGACAGGTTATTTCAGTAACGGCACCAGTTCGCTTTTCAACGCGATCCCTGCCGTATCCGGTGGATATGATACCCTTGATGTCATCTTCCATGATGCCCGCCTGGCTGATCACTTCTCTGGTTGAACGGCTGATAGCTTCCCGGTTTTTGGCACCGGTTGGAATAACAATGGCTGCGAGTATTTTTTCATTGTCATCGATAATGACCGCATCACATGAAAGACTTCCGATATCTATTCCCAGATAATACATTTAATTTCCTCCGATAATTACGTCCCAAGTTATGCCCTAAATTATA
>CAZTYY010000063.1:14478-15730 GCA_964617785.1 uncultured Desulfobacterales bacterium
CCCAAATTATATCCCAAATTATATCCATGGAGAAGGGCGATCCTCTAACATTTCAGTAAAAGCCTCAAGACGGGTTCTTAGTTGTCCTTCCGAAAAATTTCTTGAATCAACGCAATCAGTCTCAAGATTTAAAACAGGAACCCCCACTTCTTTAAGGCCATCGGTAATAAGTCCTCTCGCACCGGTTCCCTGACGGCATCCCCAGTGGCAAGGGTTAATAGCGCCGTCAATTTTATATTCTTTGGCCAGTTTTTTAAGGTGGCTTATTCTGCGATCTACACTGCCGTTAAATGGAATTGATATCGACCTTATGGCAAGGCCGGTATAAGGATCATCAGGATCTATGGGATCCCATGTGATGGAATTCAATTCATCTGATATAACCGCAGCTCCATATTCATTTTCGAGAAGATTAATCAAAGGATTTTTAAACTGTATCCTGTTTTGTATCCACATGAGGCGGATGCGTTCACCGGAAACTCCAGGTTCATTACGTTCAACTTTTGCGGCAAAATCATCCCGTAATGCTTCCGCCACTTCAACACCGGCCTCTGTGCCTAATAGCAAGGCAACGACTACGCCGTAGTTGCTAAGAATACGGCCGTTTGCAGGGGAGGGGACATTCATGGCAAGCTTGTAGGCTTCTTCGGTAAACGCCCTGGCCTTGTTTGTGTTAAGGATAGCATTTCGAAGTTTTTCATCATCGAGATTCTGTCCGGTATGGCTTGACACAAATGCTACCATCTCTTTAAGCTGGTCGGCTAGATACCGAACGTTTTTATCCGTCTCCTCCAGGGGAATGTGAAGTGCAAAAAGGTCTTTTTTGAAATGATCTGCAATAGTTTCCATCACTGCAAGGCCGCCGGTGCACGGCACATTGGTGGCAATCAGAAAATCCGGCTCCGGCATTAAGTCTTTTTTCATGGCACCAATAACAGCTCTATGGTAGCCACACGTATCACCTGCGTAGCCTTCATGTTCCGCCTCTTCAAGAAACTCACCAATCATGCCTGTTGATGCCAGCATGGCGCCAATAAATTCTACAAAACATGAAGTTACACCAAGGCACGATAGCAGGTCAAAGGGTGCTGTAACCCCGCACCATGCAATCCTCTCTTCACCTGAATAAAGCCTGCTTCCAAGTTTTGCAATTTCGCGGGCATAGATTTTTCTTGCGCTTTTTGTCTCAGGGTTTTCTCTGAGTGTTGTTTCAATACCCGATACAAGATCGTCAAAATATTTTTTCATCATT
>CAZTYY010000064.1:0-15723 GCA_964617785.1 uncultured Desulfobacterales bacterium
ACAGCATTGATTTCGATAAAAACAGGCTGCCGGAGATCGTGTCAAAAATAAAAAAGCTGAGCGTTGAAAAAGGACGCAACGTTACCAAGGAGGAAGTAAAAAGATTGGCAGTTTGAACCAATTCACATGATATAACGATTTCGTATGCAAAAAGGCCGTAAAATTTTACGATCCTGAGTACATATAATAATTGCTATACGCCATAAAATTATGACTTTTATGAATAAAAAAGAAAAGATAGAAAAAATATTAGGTACGGATTTTCTTAAACGCTTTAATGACTTCACTGGACGAAAGCTAACAATTCGGAACTTTGGAGATAGGCCGGATCTGGTTTGTGTAGATAATAATACGAAAAGGACAGTTGGAATAGAAATTACAGAACTTTTAGAACCTGAATTTGGAAAAAATAGGGCTTTTAGCGAGAGTACTTTTCAATGTGTAAAAAATATTCTAAAAAAATACTGTAGTGGAGGCATAGTATCTATTGGTTTCGGAACAAAATTGCCAGAGAAAAAAGATGAATTAATCGAATTAGAAAATACTCTGTCTAAGGCGATTTGTGATGCAGGAGGATTAAAAGATTTTGCTTATTCAGTAAATAGAAAAGGATGGGAATTTAATAAATTTATAATCTCAGAAATATTTATCGATGAACATAAAAGTGAATGGCAACCATTAACTGATGCACCTTTGTGTTATCAATCTCGAACTGTTGACGTAGAACAACTTATCGAGTGTGTATCTAAAAAAGCAATATTGTCTGAGACGTATGAAAATACTGATGAATTAATTTTATTAATTCGCAATCCTCATAAAAAATGGGAACCTATTAATAAAACAAAGCAGGAAATTGCTGCTGTAAAAGGAAAGCATATAGATTCGGTTTGGATAATAAATTGGAAAATGGACACCTTGCCTTGTTTACCAGATATTATTCGAATTGATGTGTAAAACCAAAAAAATATGAAAAGCGTCTAAGAAGGCGCTTTCAGCCGGACGGCTAACAGCGCCGCCGCTGAAGCGCACAGTTGGGCATGGAAAAATACAATTCACCCCTCCTTAAAAAACCTTGACTTGTATATTGCAATCATATACATTTTAGATCAATGGAAAAGATATTCGAACAATTGTCAGGCTTCCAGTGGGATATAGGGAATATTGATAAGAACCTCATCAAGCATAATGTCGAAAACTGGGAATGCGAACAGGTGTTTTTTAACAGGCCTCTTCTTGTCCTTGAAGACCCAAAACATTCGGTCTCTGAAAAACGATGGGTTGCTTTGGGAAAAACAGATACAGATCGTTTTCTTGTCATTATATTCACCAAGAGAAATAATTTAATTAGAATCATCTCTGCCAGGGATATGAATAAAAGAGAGAGGAGCTTTTATAATGAAAAAGGATAACATTATTCCGGATTTTAAGAACGAAGATGAGGAGAGAGAGTTCTGGGCAAAGCATTCTCCTCTGGATTATTTTGACAGTAAAAATTTTAAGAGGGCTTCTTTTCCCAAGCTGAAGCCGTCGGTAAAGTCAATCTCGATTCGACTTCCTGAGGATATGCTGGCGGAACTCAAGACCATTGCAAACAAAATGGATGTGCCTTACCAGAGCTTGGCAAAGATTTATCTTGCAAGACAAATTTCTTTAGAGCGTGGATCGCTGCTTATGGCTTCTGAAAAGAGGGGGCAAAAAGCTCATACCCAACATCAGAATAAACAAGGACGATCATAAACTCGCGCCTGCTATGCCGGCCGTTGGGCCTTTTTCAACTATTCCGCTTTAATTACCCTCAATAAAGGGGTAAGCATCTTCATCCACTGCTCTCGTAGGGACTGGTAGTATTCCGGGTTGTCGTGAATTATCGACTGTATGCCCATACCGCCGATGACATAGAGGGTAAGGTTCAGGAGCAGTTCAACAGATGCTTCTGTTTGAACGGTTGTTTTAAATTTCGTGCGCCAGATTTTATCCAAAGAATCTACAAATTCCATAAATATAGGCGCCATCAGTTTTTTAAGCTCTTTGTCCGTCCTGCTTGCAACGGTCAGCTCTACCCAGATATTCCGCGACCTGCCCTGGTAAAAGTTGTCCCATATATAGTCCGGAAGTTTTTGAAATTTTTTATTGCTTTGAAAGTCAGGTGCATCTTCTATTGCTTTTTTTATCGCGCCTTCAAAAAGGCCTTCCCTGGCAGCAGAAGCGATTAGTTCTTTTTTGCTTTTAAAATGATGGTTCCAGGCACCACGCGACACACCAGCCTTGTCAAGGATACGAGGCAGGGATGTCCCATGATATCCGAATTCCTCAAGGCAGTCGAGGGTTGCTTCTACCAGTCGTTTCCGCATTTCCCTGCTTCGCTGCTTCTGGCTTTTCCGTTCAGTATTGGCCTTAATCGTCATTTTTCCTGCCTGCAGAAGAGATTCGACACTCCGGCCTGTATGCCGACCGAACTTGCTGAATCATCCTGCCATACCATGCAACAAAAAAGCAAATCATTTAAGGTGGTTCATCTCTGCTTGACGCTACCGTTATTGTTGTGATATTATTCGCCATGCCTTCGAAGAATTCTTCTTGAATCGCCCAGTTTCCGGGAGGTCTTTTTAATGGATTTTGCATCTTTTATTGGCGTTATTTCAGGCGTTGTCCTCATCGTGAGCGCTATTATCATCGGCGGAGATGTTCATAATTTTGTAAACATGCAGGGTCTGATGATCGTCGGCGGCGGAACAGTGGCCGCAACACTTCTTACGTTTCAGTACAAGGATGTTGTAGCTGCTTTTAAAGCTGCCTACTTTGTATTTACCAAGGACAGATCTAATCCGAACGACATGGTTGCCACCATGATCAAACTTTGTCATGTGAGCCGGAGGCAGGGTATTCTTGAATTGGCAAAAGTAAAAACAAAGCTTCGTTTCCTGACCAAGGCCTGCGGCCTGATAGCAGATGGATCCGAGGAAGAGGTGATACAAAGGGCGTTGAGGACTGAAATTGAATCTCTTAAAATGCGGCATTTGATTGTTCAGGATGTTTTTCGAAAGATGGGGACCTATTCGCCGGCATTCGGCATGCTGGGAACACTCATTGGCCTCGTACAGATGCTGAGCAAACTGCAGGATCCTTCATCCATTGGGCCTGCCATGGCTGTCGCTCTTTTGACAACATTTTACGGTTCTCTCCTGTCCACCATGTTTTTTCTTCCTATTGCCGGCAAGCTTAAGGCAAGAACCCTTATCCAGGTGATAAACCTTGAAATAATATTTGAGGGCGCAATATCCATTCTGGACAACAATAATCCGATTGTTGTCTATGAAAAACTGTCTTCATTTATTACGGCAAAAGACAGGAGACCGCTGAGCAGAATGAGGCCGACATAACATGCTGAAACGAAATGATGAAGATAGCAGCTATGAGCTTTTGGAAGAAGAACCGATAGGGTGGATTGTAACCTATGCTGATCTTGTCACTTTGCTTCTTGTCTTTTTTGTATTGATGTTTTCCATATCCACAATGAATCTCAATAAATTCAAAAATGTCATCAGGTCAATTCAGGTTAATCTTGGGGAAGAGAATCCTGCTGTGGGCCTTTTGGAAATTATAAGTGAGCCTGAACCTCAGGAGAAAAAATTTTCCATTGAGGATATTACAGGTATAAAATCAAGAGAGCAGAAGATGATGGATGACATTAATGACATCATTGAAGAGAAACAGCTCGGTGACTATGTCGTTATCGCAAGGGCTGACGGGAAAATAATGGTCAGGATCAGGGGGGCTGTCTTGTTTGAATCCGGTGCTGCAATACTTAACACCGGATCAAAGCCTATACTTGACCAAATAGTAAGACTCATACATGATTATTCGGAATATAACGTTAATATAAAGGGGTACACAGACAATGTGCCCATAGAAACAAAAGAATTTCCTTCAAACTGGGAATTGTCGTCCATACGTGCTACAAAGGTTTTAAAATATCTGATACGCAACGGGATAGATCCCATGAGGCTCACAGCAACCGGATACGGCGAATTGCTGCCTCTGGTCGCAAATGACTCAAGTGAGAATAGGTCCATAAACAGGAGAGTTGAGTTTGTTCTGGAAAAGAAAAAAAACAGCTTCTGATTTATTTTCTGTTGAGAGCAGCAACCGACGGGAATCATTCAGGATCAAACCGCCTGAAGATGAGCCGATATTTATACAGCTTAAAAACCAAAGGATAAGTTTAATCGATATCGGGGCTCTTGGTTTTTCGTTTAACAATACTGATTTTAGTAAAGATGATGAATATAATGTTGATTTTTATCTTAAGGGACACATTAAAAAGATATCTGCCGGGATAGAAATTATTGGAATCGATAGCCAGGATATATGCCATTGTTCTTTTAAAACTCTTAATGAAGAGGAGTTTGAGGCAATACATCAATATATGCTTGACAAGCAGAAGGACTTAAAACGGGGGGTTGGTTGATACTTAGACGCCATGCCCAAAGAGTCCGACGGTTATTGCTGTTTATTTCTTTGTTTTATCTGACGGTTTATATTCCTTTTGTTTTCACAATCTATTTTCCGCAATGGCACCGTCTCAACTGCAGATGGAATATCAGATGCAACTGCATCGGCGAAAATGTTTCATCAATCGGCATCAGAGAACTTAATGCCTTTTTTTTGCACAGGGGCGAACTTAAGCTTTACCGGTGGACTGACAAAGAAAAGCAACACCTGGCAGATGTCAGGAAGATAGCTGACAGATTTTTTTTTGTTGCTGTTTTTGCAGCAGCAGGCGTCATTCTTTTATTTGAGCGAAAAAGAATTACAGTTTATACATGGATCAATATCGCAATTATCCTTTCTTTCCTTGCGATCCTTCCATTTTTTGCGTATTTCTGGCGACATATTTTTCATCCGCTCCTTTTTGAGAACAGGCTGTGGCTGAACACAAGACATGACTTTTCATTTTATCTTATGCCAAGGGCGTATTTTAAAGCCACAACGGCATTTTTAATTGCAACCTCTTGTATTATCAATTTTTGCATCTGGTTCTGCATCAGACTCGACCTGCGAAAAAGGCAAAGTGAAAAGGCGGAGTGACAATAAATGGATTTTTTAACTTTTTACGAGGCTATCAAGTAAGGCGCTACCAGAATTAATTCGGTATTTTTTTCTTGACTTGGGGAAAAATCATATGCGAAAATGCCTCCAACAAATGATGGAACAAAATGTTTGACTGTTTGCTATATACCTTTTTTTATAGCCCAAAAGGAGGCATGACGTAATATTATGACAGAACATTCTGAAAAAAAGAAATGGAATGCACTGGTTGAAAAACAGCTGCGTGGAAAACCGATAGAATCTTTAACCTGGAAAACACCCGAAGGCATTGATGTAAAACCCTTATATGCGGCAGAGGACATCCAAGACCTTGAATTCGCGAATACACTCCCCGGGATTGAGCCTTATGTAAGGGGGCCGATGGCGACAATGTATGCCGGACGAAAATGGACGGTTCGTCAGTACGCAGGTTTTTCAACAGCAAAGGAGTCGAATGCATTTTATCGGAAAAATCTTGCTGCAGGCCAGAAGGGACTTTCCGTTGCATTCGACCTGGCGACCCACAGGGGGTACGATTCCGATCATCCAAGGGTTGCCGGTGATGTTGGAAAGGCGGGTGTTGCAATCGATTCTGTTGAAGATATGAAGATCCTTTTTGATCGGATTCCCCTTGATAAGATGACGGTCTCCATGACAATGAACGGTGCGGTTATACCGATCCTTGCAGGATATATCGTGGCTGCGGAAGAGCAGGGCGTGAAGCATGAACAGCTTGCAGGAACAATTCAGAACGATATTCTGAAAGAATATCTGACGCGCAATACATATATCTATCCACCCCGGCCGTCCATGAGAATTGTATCGGATATCATTGTATTCTGCTCAAAAAATATGCCGAAGTATAACACCATCAGCATCAGCGGTTATCACATGATGGAGGCGGGTGCGGATTCAGTGCTTCAGACGGCTTTTACGCTGGCCGATGGCTTGGAATATGTTAAAGCAGCGCTTGCCACAGGAATGGATATAGATGAATTTGCCCCACGGCTTTCATTTTTCTTTGGCATCGGGATGAACTTTTTTATGGATGCTGCGATGCTCAGAGCCGCGCGATTTTTATGGCATGAGCTGATGAGCAGGTTTAATCCGAAAAATTCAAAATCGACAATGCTAAGGACTCACTGCCAGACGTCCGGATGGAGCCTTACCGAGCAGGATCCTTATAACAACGTCATCCGTACGACGTTGGAATGCATGTCTGCTGCCCTAGGCGGGACACAGTCGCTTCATACCAATTCGTTTGACGAGGCTGTCGGCCTTCCCACGGATTTTTCAGCAAGGATTGCTAGAAATACACAGCTTATCGTACAGGAAGAGTCAGGCATCTGTAATGTCGTGGACCCCCTTGGCGGTTCATATTATGTGGAATCTCTTACAAACCGAATAATTGAAGAATCCCGGAAGATTATTGAAGAGGTGGCAGAACTCGGCGGCATGGCAAAAGCCATAGAATCAGGGATGCCGAAGATGCGAATCGAAGAATCTGCCGCAAGAAGGCAGGCAAGAATAGACCAGTCAAAAGATATTATTGTGGGCGTTAATAAATACCAGGTTGAGGAAGACGTCGACTTTGAAATACGTGAAGTGTCGACTGATGTAAGGGATGAACAGATAGCACGTCTCAAGGAGATCCGTGCATCTAGGGATAATGAAGCAGTGACAAAGGCACTAAGCGATATCACCAAGGTGGCCGAAGGAGATGGTAATCTTTTGGAGACAGCCCTTCAAGCGGTTAGATTGAGGGCAACAGTGGGAGAAATATCAGATGCCATGGAAAAGGTGTTTGGCCGCTATGTTGCGACAACCAGATGCATTTCAGGTGTTTATGCGAAGGAATACGGAGATGACGAGGTAATCGCTGCCCTGCAGAAAAGGACAGCCGCTTTTAAGGAGAAACATGGCAGGCGACCCAGAATTCTGGTGACCAAGATGGGGCAGGATGGTCATGACAGGGGGATTAAGGTGGTTGCCACCGCATATGCTGATATAGGGTTTGATGTCGATATCAGCCCCATGTTTCAGACCCCGCTTGAGGCGGCAAAGATGGCAATTGAAAACGATGTCCATATTGTAGGGGCTTCAAGTTTGGCCGCAGGACACAAGACCCTTGTGCCGGATCTGATAAAAGAACTGAAGGCCGGAGGATGTGAAGATATTCTTGTTGTTGTGGGTGGTGTCATTCCTCCGCGCGATTACCAATTTTTATATGATGCCGGTGCAGTGGGTATTTTCGGACCCGGGACGCCCATCCCGGATTCTGCGGCTAAAGTTTTGGATGCTCTGGAACAGAAATCATGACATTACCGGAAATACCGGATACGATGAATTATTATATCAACGGGATACGTGAAAAGAATCGCAGAATTCTTTCCAAAGCGATTACGCTGATCGAAAGTTCCCTTCCTGAAGACCAGAAGGCCGCGGGCGAGTTGCTTGAGGCACTTTTACCCCATACCGGCAATGCGGTTCGTCTCGGTATCACCGGTGTCCCCGGGGTAGGCAAAAGCACTTTTGTTGAGGCTTTTGGGATGTATCTCTTAGGACAGGGCCTTAGTCTTGCCGTTCTCGCAATCGATCCCAGCAGTTCGCGTACCGGTGGCAGCATCATGGCGGACAAAACGCGCATGGAAAAACTTTCTGCGGAATCAAATGCGTTTATTAGACCGTCCCCGTCTGGCGGCACATTGGGTGGTGTGGCAAGGAAAACCAGGGAGGCAATGCTGGTATGCGAAGCTGCCGGTTTTGATGTGATTGTTGTTGAGACCGTTGGCGTGGGTCAGTCTGAGACAACCGTTGCGTCAATGGTCGATTTCTTTCTGGTTCTGATGCTTGCCGGAGCAGGCGATGAATTGCAGGGAATCAAGAAGGGTGTTTTGGAACTTGCCGATGCTGTTGTCATTAATAAAGCCGACCAGGACAATGTAAAAAAAGCGGAAAGGGCGAGAAAGGAATATGAGAATGCGCTTCATATTCTTAGGCCTGCATCACCGGTATGGTCGCCTCCTGTTATGACCTGCAGTGCTGTTGAGGCAAATGGAATTGCCCAAATATGGTCGACAGTGACATCCCATCGCAAAAAACTGATAGCATCGGGTGAGATTGAAAAAAGGCGCAAAAAACAGGCTGTCGAGTGGATGTGGTCACTTGTAGATGAGGGATTAAAGTACAGGTTTTATAAAGACAGACGTGTACAAAAAGAGCTTCCTGAAATCACTCAAGATGTAAATAACGGCAAAATGACACCGACATCTGCTGCAAACAGGTTACTGTTTTTTCTTGACAATAAGAGATAATTATATAAATTTAGGAATTTACTATTACCTATCCCTGATGGTGTGTTTTGCTGGTTGTCATTTTGAATTTTCTTGGAGGGATGAAAGGATATTATAAATGGGTACAGTGACCGACAAGATAAAGGATCTTAAGAAGAGGGAAGAAAAGATTCTTCAGATGGGTGGAGAACAGGCTGTTGCCAAACAGCTTGAAAAAGGCAAGCTTGATGCCAGAAAAAGGCTTGACCTTCTTTTTGACCCAGGTACGTTTCGTGAAATAGATATGTTTGTCAAGCACAGGTGTGTCAATTTTGAGATGGAAAAGGTTGACATCCCTGCAGATGGCGTGGTTACCGGCCACGGTCTTGTCAATGGAAGACCGGTTTTTGCCTATTCACAGGATTTTACATCAAGGGCAGGCAGTCTTGGTGAAATGCATGCAAAAAAGATATGCAAGGTAATGGATATGGCCCTCAAGGCCGGTGTCCCGATGGTCGGAATTAATGATTCCGGAGGCGCACGTATTCAAGAGGGCGTTGACGCACTTTCAGGATACGGGCAGATTTTTTTCCGTAATGCCCGCGCTTCAGGAGTGATCCCTCAAATTTCAGCAATTATGGGAACAACTGCCGGCGGCGCTGTATACTCACCTGCCATGACAGATTGGATTTTCATGGTGAAAAAGACGAGTTACATGTTTATCACAGGCCCGCAGGTCATCAAATCCGTTACCGGAGAAGAGATCAATTTTGAGGATCTCGGAGGGGCGATGACGCATAATGAGAAAAGCGGGGTTGCTCATTTTGCCTGTGAAAATGACGAAGACGCTCTGGAGAGGATAAAAACACTCCTTTCCTATCTTCCGGCAAATAATATGGAGGATCCTCCTTTTGTTGATACCGGGGATGATCCTGGACGCATTGATCCTTCACTGGACGAGATTATACCCGATAATCCCAATCAGGCGTACAACATGAAGGATGTAATTACATCGATTGTTGATAATGGTGAAATCTTTGAACCCCATGAGTATTATGCCCGCAATATCCTTATTTGTTTTGCAAGACTGAACGGACGGAGTATTGGTATTGTCGCCAATCAGCCGGAAAATCTTGCCGGATGTCTGGACATAGATGCTTCAGACAAGGCAACACGGTTTATTCGTTTCTGTGACTCGTTTAACATTCCCATACTGACAATTGCAGATGTTCCGGGGTATCTGCCCGGAAGTCAGCAGGAATGGGGCGGAATCATACGCCATGGCGCAAAACTTCTCTGGTGCTACTCAGAGGCGACTGTTCCAAAAATGCTGCTTGTAACGCGCAAAGACTATGGCGGATCTTACCTTGCCATGTGTTCGAAAGATCTTGGCGCAGACATGGCCTTTGCATGGCCGACAGCTGAAATTGCCGTCATGGGAGCAGGTGGCGCTGCAAATATCATTCACAGAAGAGAGATAAAAGCAGCAGACGATCCTGACGCAAAGCGAAAAGAAAAAATTGAAGAGTATGAAGATCTCTTTTCAAATCCATACTGTGCAGCCGACAGAGGATATATCGATGCGGTTATTAAGCCTTCTGAAACAAGGCCGAGACTGATCGATGCGTTTGAGATCATGTGCACAAAAAGAGAATCTGTGCCGCCTAAAAAACATGGTAACATTCCTGTTTGATAATGGCAGGAGGTGGGATCTGAAAAGAAACGAAAGTATGTCGGAGATAAAATGGATAAAAAAAAAATAAGCGCGGCAATAGCAGCGGTAACTGCATATATCAGAACCGGAGAAGAGGCTGCTGCAGCTGGTATGATACAAATGGATACGGTGAAGACTGAAAAGACAATGCCGTCCGTTCCTTTAAATCTTTGGGGCATGAGCGGAAGACAAAATATAATGCAGACTCGCGGCTTAATGCAGATGAAATCTTTTCATAAAACAAAGATGTAATTAATAAGCTTAAGAGGAGACAGGTAAAATGAGTGAACATGGTAAAATATCTATGACCAAAGTTGAGTATAATAAGGACAGAAAAAAAGCAAAGAACCCTCTTAAGATAATGGATCTGTCCCTGCGTGACGGCCACCAGTCCTTGTTCGCCACAAGGGGTCGAACAGAGGATATGATTCCGGTGGCTGAAATGATGGACGAAGTCGGATTCTGGGCTACCGAGACATGGGGGGGCGCTACATTTGATACCATGCACAGATTTTTAAATGAAGACCCCTGGGAAAGAATCAGGACCCTGAAACGGTATTTTAAAAAGACGCCTTTTTCCATGCTTTTAAGGGGCCAGAACCTTGTTGGATACAGAAATTATGCAGATGATGTTGCCCGTGCGTTTGTTGAAAGAGCCTGCGAAAACGGCATGGATATTTTCAGAACCTTTGATGCCTTAAATGACTTTCGCAATTTTGATACGGTTGTGCCGGTGATAAAAGAATTCGGCAAACATTTTCAGGGCTGTATCTGCTACACTATGACCGAACCCCGTCTTGGCGGAGATGTCTATAACCTGGATTATTTTGTCAAAAAGGCAAAAGATCTTGAAAAAATGGGCGCTGACAGTATCTGTATAAAGGATATGGCAGGGCTTCTTGCGCCTTATGATGCATACGATGTTATTACAGCAATTAAAAAAGCTGTTTCGCCCCCGATCCACCTTCACAGTCATTTTACATCAGGACTTGCTCCCATGACACATTTAAAGGCGGCAGAGGCAGGTGTCGATATTATCGACACATGCATGTCACCTTACGCATACCGGACATCACACCCTGCGGTTGAACCGCTTGTTATGACCCTTATAGGAACAAACCGGGATACAGGCTTTGATGTCAAGCATCTCGTAAAAATAAATGAAAAACTTGAAAAAGAAGTAATGCCGAAATACAGGCATTTACTTGCAGAGAATAAAATGGCGATTATTGATATCAATGTTCTCCTGCATCAGACACCGGGCGGCATGCTTTCCAATCTCATTAACCAGTTGAAGGAAATGGATGCCCTTGACAGGCTCGACGAGGTATATGCAGAGCTTCCGAGAGTAAGAAAGGAACTTGGCCAGGTACCCTTGGTGACACCCACCAGTCAGATTGTCGGAATCCAGACTGTCAATAATGTGCTTTTTGATGATGGGGACGAAAGATATAAGATGATAACCGCACAGGTAAAGGATCTTTGCTATGGTCTTTATGGTAAGACAACAATACCGGTTGATCCTGATGTTCAGAAAAAAGCGCTTAAAGGGTATGCTCGTGGTGAGGAACCGATCACATGTAGGCCTGCTGAAATACTCGAACCTGAGCTTGAGCAGGCAAAAGCGGACGTAAAAGACCTTGCCGTCGATATTGATGATGAAATAATTTATGCGCTGTACCCGGTAACCGGCAAAAAGTTTCTGAAATGGAAATACGGCAAAGAAGAACCGCCTCCGGAAGTAAGGGCCAGGACGCTTGAAGAGGCCTTGAAAGAGCAGGAACTGGTAGCAAAGGCAAAAGCCGGCCAGCTTGTTGAAAAAGCGCCAAAAGATGTACCGCAAAAGGGCGAAAGCTTGAGAGAATTTAATGTGTTTGTGGATAATGATTACTTTAATGTCGGGGTTGAAGAGATCGGCGGTTCGCCTGTAATCAGCTACGTTCAGCCGTCAATGGCATCGCCCGCAGTCATGCCGGTTGCACCGGTCGTGGCACCAGCACAGCCGGCGCCACCAGCACCGGCAGCACCTGCCGAGTCCGCCGCCCCTGCTGCAGTGGGGGATGTAAAAGGAACAGACCTTTTATCTCCAATGCCTGGAATGATAGTTAGCTATGATAAAAAGGTCGGTGACACCGTCAAAGAAGGCGAAACAGTTGTTATTCTGGAAGCCATGAAAATGGAAAATGCACTTCTGGCTCCGGCAAGTGGAACAGTGACGGCGATCAACTTCAGCAGCGGTGATTCTGTTGCCAAGAATGATGTTCTTTGTGTAATAGGTTGATCAAGATATTAGATAAGTGTTTATAAACTGCATTGGGGAGTCAGTCAAATGGCTCCCCTTTAATAACTCTTAGTCATAACCCTACTATTAATCCTGAGCTTGAAAATTTTTAAAATTTGAAGACTCAAAGGAAAGATTAGAATTAAGATTAAGGAGAGAGACAGCTTTCATGAAAATCCACGAATATCAGGCCAAAGAATTACTTAGGAAATACAACATACCGGTACCTGACGGTGGTGTAGCTCAAAATTCAAAACAGGCTGTTAACGAAGCGATAAAACTCAATGGTTTCCCTGTGGTTGTGAAAGCGCAGATCCATGCAGGTGGAAGGGGAAAAGGCGGAGGCGTGAAGCTTGCTTCATCAGTCGATGAGGTTAAAAAAGTTTCGGATGATATAATCGGGATGAACCTTGTGACTCATCAGACCGGCCCTGAAGGGCAGCGTGTTAAGACGGTTCTTGTGGAGCAGGGGTTGAATATCGACAAGGAGCTGTACCTGAGCGTCATACCTGACAGAGAAACAGCCACTATCGTTATCATGGCAAGCGAAGCAGGCGGTATGGATATTGAATCGGTTGCGGACGAGACACCGGAAAAAATTATCAGAGTGCATATAGACCCCCTTACCGGCATACAGCCCTATCATTGCCGCGAAGCTGCGTTTGGCCTGAATCTTTCACCAGCTGTAATCAAGCACTTCAACCCGATGCTTACACGTTTGTACAGACTTTTTGTAGACTATGACTGTTCGCTTGCTGAAATTAATCCACTTGTGATTACAAGGGAAGAAACAGTCATTGCGCTGGATGCAAAAATCAATTTTGACGATAATGCATTGTTTCGGCATAAGGATATTTTAGAATATCGGGATGTTGATGAGGAAGATCCGTTGGAGGTTGAGGCGTCAAAGTATAATCTGAACTATATCAACATGGATGGGAATGTCGGCAATATGGTTAACGGCGCCGGCCTTGCCATGGCTACCATGGATATTATTAAGCTTGCCGGTGCGGAACCGGCAAATTTTCTTGATGTGGGCGGCGGGGCCAGTTCGGAAATGGTTGAAAACGGCTTCAGGATTATCCTGAGTGATAAAAAAGTGAAAGGGATATTGATTAATATTTTCGGCGGCATTCTGCGTTGTGATGTGCTGGCAAAGGGAGTCGTTGAGGCTGCAGAAAAAACCGGAATAAGTGTGCCGGTTGTCGTGCGCATGGAAGGGACTAATGTTGAGGAAGGCAGAAAGATTCTGAATGAATCCGGCCTGAACCTTGTTACAGCAAGCGATTTAAAAGATGCTGCACAAAAGGTTGCGGAGATTGTAAGATGAGTATATTTGTCAACAAAGATACAAAACTACTGGTTCAAGGGATTACAGGAAAAGAAGGGAAGTTTCATACTGCACAGTGTGCCTCGTACGGTACCAATGTAGTGGCTGGTGTTACTCCCGGCAAAGGGGGGCAGGAAGCGGATGGGATTCCTGTTTTTAACACAGTGAGAGTGGCTGTTGCAGAAACCGGCGCAAACTGCAGCATGATATTTGTCCCTCCGCCTTTTGCAGCAGATGCGATAATGGAAGCAGTCGATGCCGGTATAGAATTGATTGTTGCAATTACCGAAGGCATTCCGGTAATGGATATGTTGAAAGTGAAAAATTTTCTGAAGGGTTCAAATTCCCGGCTTATAGGTCCGAATTGTCCGGGTATTATCACTCCAGGTGAAGCCAAAATTGGAATTATGCCCGGACATATTCATATGCCCGGGGGGCCTGTCGGGGTTGTCTCCCGTTCAGGGACATTGACCTATGAAGTTGTTCATCAGCTTAGCCAAAGGGAGATGGGACAGACAACATGCATCGGTATCGGAGGTGATCCGGTGAATGGTACGAACTTTATTGATTGTCTTGATGCTTTTCAAAAAGACCCTGACACGCAGGCTATTGTTATGGTAGGCGAAATAGGTGGAAATGCCGAAGAAGAAGCGGCAAGGTTTATATCTGAAAATGTAACAAAACCGGTTGTTGGTTTTATCGCAGGATTGACAGCGCCTCCGGGCAGACGGATGGGGCACGCAGGAGCGATCATAAGCGGCAGCAGCGGCACTGCTCAGGGAAAGATTACTGCAATGAAAGATGCCGGTATTCACATATGTGAAAATCTTGGAATGCTTGGAGATATTTGTGCCGAAGTCTTTACGAATTAGAGGAATTTTTGATGCATGAAATGGGAATAGCAATGCAGATTATCGATATTGCTACCGCTTCAATTCCTGAACATATGAAGGGAGTACGTATAAAAAAGGTCAACCTGCGAATCGGCAAGCTGTCAGCCGTTGTGCCGGTAAGCTTGACATTCTGCTTTGAAATAGCCGCAAAAGACACTCCCCTTGCAGGTGCCAAACTGAATATCGAAGAGGTACCGGTTAAAGCAAGGTGTCGAAAATGTCATAATGAATGGATGATTACAGACCCGGTGTTTAATTGTGTAAAGTGCGATTCCGGCGACATAGATATTGTGTCAGGCCGGGAGTTGGATATTGTTTCGCTGGAAACCGCTGAGTAAATAAATCTAACATTTCTAATAAGAGGAAATCGTCATGGAAATAAAGGTTGTCCGGAGAGTTCTGGATGTCAACGAAAAAATGGCTGACCAGAACAGAAAGATGTTCGCTGAAAAGGGTGTGTTCGTACTGAATGTTATGAGTTCTCCCGGAGCAGGCAAGTCGGCTACTCTTGAAAAGACACTTTCTATTCTGAAACCCGACATCAATTGCGCTGTCATCGTCGGAGATATTTGTACGACTAATGACGCAGACCGACTTGCTAAAACAGGTGCTCCGGTTGTGCAAATCAATACTGACGGGTTCGGCGGTGATTGTCACCTGGCTGCCCATGTAATTGAAAAAGCGGCCGAGGGCTTGGACCTTGATGAAACTGAGCTGCTGATTGTGGAAAATGTCGGAAACCTTGTCTGTCCTGCCGAGTTCGATATCGGTGAAGATGCAAGAGCGGTTGTTCTTTCCGTAACAGAAGGTGAAGATAAGCCTGTAAAATATCCGTTGATGTTTAGAAAATGCGATGTCGCACTTTTAAATAAAATCGACCTTCTGCCATATCTGAATTTTGACATTGAAAAGGCAAGAAACTATATACTCCAGGTACACCCGGATATGCCGATTTTCGATATTTCCGCACAGACAGGCGAAGGCCTGGAACCATGGATCGGGTGGTTGAAGGACGTTGTCAAAAAAAAATTAGGGTAGCAATAGGTAGCAATAGGGGTCAGGTCTTCATTCTTGACATTTGTCAAGAATGAAGACCTGACCCCTATTGCTCTCATGCCACTGCAATCCTGTTGCGTCCTTCTGAT
>CAZTYY010000065.1:0-13847 GCA_964617785.1 uncultured Desulfobacterales bacterium
TTTTCTAAGCCTCTCGTTTTAATATAATGGAAAAGTGAGCCCCTGCTTACGCCTACCTGGGATAAACAAGGATGAAGTCAACGATTTAGACTTAAATTGTGCGCCTAAATGCACCCTATCTGCACCCAAGGATGATTTAGACAATAAAAAAAGTCAACCACATCGGTTAACCTATTGTAATTATTTGGTGGAGCTGAGGGGGCTCGAACCCCTGACCTCATGACTGCCAGTCATGCGCTCTCCCAGCTGAGCTACAGCCCCATAAAGGAGTATTTTGTACAAAAAAGCCTTGCGTGTGTCAATATAAAATTATAGCCGATATAATTGCAGGTTGACAAAATTGAACTTAAAAAATACAAGAAGATGTTTACTGAAAGCCTATTTTAATATGCAGAAATAAGGATTTAATTATGCTCAGAACAATGCGGGAAAACGCTTCGTCGTTTATGATAAAAATTCTTCTTGGAATTATTGTCCTGGCGTTTGTTTTTATGGGAGTCGGGTCATTCAGAGAGGATAAGGTCAATAAAATTGCGTCGGTTAACGGAGAACCCATAAGCTATGATGAATATCAGAAAGTATACCGCAATATCCTTGACCGGCTTCGCAGTCAGTATGGCAACAAACTGGACGATAACATGATTAAAATGTTCAATCTGAAACAGCGCGCAATAGACACTCTTGTTCAAGAAAAAATCATTCTCCGGAAAGCTGAAAATCTCAGACTCAAAGTCACGGATGAAGAGTTGTCTGAATCCATCCTCAATATGAAGGCGTTTCAGACTGCAGGCCGATTCGATGTCGACAGATACACCTTTTTATTAAACAGACTAAAACTTGAACCCGCTGAGTTTGAAATGGACCAGAAGAGAATGCTCCTTATTGAAAAACTTAGAAACTTCATCTCAGGAAACGCCAAGGTCTCGGATGCTGAAACTCTTGAATGGTTCAATTGGGAAAATGCTCTTGTCAGCCTTGATGTCATGCAATTTCTACCTGCAAATCACGCTGACATCAATGCTGCAGCAGATGAACTCAAAGATTATTATGAAAAAAACCAGACAAAGTACCAAACAAAACCAAAAGTAAAGGCAAGATATGTCAGTTTTCCCTCCAGCAAATATAAATCAAAAATCAATGTTTCAGATGACGAAATAAATCTTTATTATCAGGACAACAAGGACAACTTTTATAACGCCAAAACTGTTGAAGCCCGCCACATACTGGTCAAGGTTGACCAGACTACCGATGACGAGACCGCTGAAAAGGCTAAACAAAAAACCCTCGATATTCTTGAAAAAGTTAAAAAAGGGAATAAGACTTTTGCCGAGCTTGCAAAAAAATATTCTGAAGGCCCAAGCAAAACAAATGGCGGTCACCTAGGGGCATTTAAAAAAGAAACCATGGTAAAACCGTTTTCAGATAAAGCGTTTTCTATGAACGCCGGAGAAGTTAGCGAGCCAGTCCGTACAAAGTTCGGATGGCATATTATTAAAGTGGAAAAAGTGAATGATGCTTATTCATCTCCCCTTGACGAAGTAAAAAATAAAATTACAGATACGCTTCTTAACCAAAAAGCCAAAACCGCAGCTTATGACGAGGCTGTCTCCGTATTTGAAATGTCGTTTGAAGGTGACGACCTCATACGCACAACTGAGGATAAAGGCCTTGAACTGCTCACGACGGATTTCTTTACACGTGTTGGCCCAAAAAAAATAATAGTAGGCCGTGACATCTTTTCAAAAGCGGCATTTGATTTGCCCAAAGACCAAGTAAGCGATGTCCTGGAAGTTAAAGACGGGTTTTATCTTTTACAAGTTGTTGAGATAAATCCTGCCGGTGTATCACCCTTTGAAGAGGTAAAAGAAAAGATCGAAAAAGACGTAATTAAAGAAAAACAGAAAAAGAAAGCAAAGGAAGATGCCGAGGCATTTCTGTCTGCATTAAAAAGCGGAGGAGACCTGGAAAAGGAAAGTGAAAAGCTGAACATAAAAATAATCTCAACAGGATTTTTCAAGCGCCATGATCCGGTACCCGAAATAGGGCGGGAACAGGAAATCAATAAAAATGCTTTCAAACTTTCCAGAAAGAACAGTTTGCCCGAAACAATCGTTGAAGGTGTGAAGGGTTATTATGTCATCAGGTTTAAAGACAGAAAAAAGCCTGACCTTGAAGAATTTGAAAAAGAAAAAAACTCAGTTTCAGAAAATCTTCTCATGCAGAAGAAAAACAGAGTTTTTGAAAAATGGCTGGCTGACTTAAAAGAAAAAAGCGAAATATCCATCAAAAAAGAATTCCTATAGATTATGGTTGAAACCGCTTTGTAATTTTGAGTGGAAGCATAAAATTCGGGAGACAAATAGCAACATGAATAAAGATGAAGTCGCAATCAGATACAAACGTTGCCCTGAGTGTCTGACAAAAATGCCTCTCAGTTCAACAAAATGCCCTTCCTGCAATCAAAAACTTGGCGAGGCCAACAAACACGGCCTGGCTAAGAAGCCAATCAACTGGTCCGGCTATCTGATGACCCTTATCCTGTGGATAGCGCTAATATACTTTATTTGGTGGGGTTTCTTTAGGTAATTGTTTATCTTGCTATCATTGCCCTCATTATATCCCCTGCGTTCTCTGCATGGTCTGCGACTGCTCCGATTATTTCAGAAAGCCTTACCATGTGAAAAACGGTAACAGGATCCAGACCCAGAGAAAAAATCCTGTGCTTTAAGATACCCTCAGCTTTATCGGATTCGTGCTCCTTTTGGCAGATACTAGTAATAATATTTTTTACGTGAGCCCTTTTTTTTCTGGAAAATTTCCTGAAATATGTTTTTGCCTCAATCAGCATACTGCTCAATTCTTCTATCGGTTCAATAACAGCATCGACGAGTAGGAAAACTTCCTTTTTGAGCTCTTTTGGAATACCCGGATCATTCCTATGCGACAACCAATCAAGTGAGCCGATAACTGCATCAACAATATTATTTTGCGCCTTTAAATACATCAACAGCTGAAATTTATTAACCGGCAATATAGCACGAGCAAAAATATTACTACGAATTAGCTCCTTAATTATATCTGCTTCGTTTTTAAGTTTTGCGACTTCCTGTCTGTGCCCTTCAAAAGTTTCGCATCTTTCCGAGACATGACATTCTATTGCCTGTTGAAACGCCCATGTACACTCCTTCACTTTTTCAGAATGTTCTATCAGGCTATCAAAAGGGGAAGTCGTAAATAAATGTAAGATTGGGATCTTCATGACGCCTCCCTGCTACTTCAATTAAACAATTATCCTTCCGATCTATAGAGAGATACCAGACTGCAATCATTAATTCAACAAAAGATTTCAACACTGATTGATTCATATCTCATATCATATTCTTTTCGATTTTTCAGTAAATTGTTTCTTTTGAATTTATCATTTCTTCAACAAACAGATAATCAGACAGATAATCTGTTGACTTTTCACAATCTTTACAGTAGAAGTAAAAAATAATCTGTCTGACAAACAATTCACAAAGGAGGTAATCCATAATGAAAAAGGTACAGAGTACGCTGATATCAATCTCTGACGCGCTTCAAAAACTTTCCAAGCAGTTCAGGGCGGCATCACAAGAACTTGACAAACTCAAAAAAGCACCGAAAAAAAAAGCAACGGCCACTGCAACTAAAAAAGTAGTTAAAAGTAAAGCAAAGGCTGCAGCGCCTAAAAAAACCGCCAAAAGCAAAACTGAGACTGAACAGGCGGATTCGGTTATCGATGCGGTTTTCACTGCAATTAAAAAGACAAGGAAAGGTATCACCATCAGCGAGATCAAGGATAAAACAAAACTTGCATCAAGACAGATCAGCAATGCTGTTTACAAGCTTTCAAAAAGAGGGCAAATTAAAACAACAAAACGCGGAGTATACGTTAAAAAATAATCCGCCTTTCCACTTGAGAATAAAAAGTCTTCAATTTGAGCCATATAGCTGTATCTGCTCATTCTGAAGACTTTTTTTTATTGCTATCTGTTTTTATCGAGAAGGAATATGATCATGCTTAAAAAACGTTTTTCATTGCTATACATTTTAGCTGCACTTTTCTTTCTCTTTTCCGGCTTTAACAACCAGACAGCCACTGCGACCGATGCGCCTGCAAAGCCATCTCCCATTGTCATCTGGCCGCATGAAAAAAGTGATCTCGCTCCAGATCCAGCCATAGTATACGGAAGGCTTCAAAACGGACTAAGATATGTATTAATGGAAAATCATGAGCCCCAAAATCGCGTCAGCATGCATCTTGACATTCTTACCGGGTCTATGAACGAATCGGAAAATGAACAAGGGGTTGCTCATTTTCTGGAACATATGCTTTTTAACGGATCAGAACATTTTAAGCCCGGTGAACTGGTTGAATATTTCCAAAGCATCGGTATGCATTTCGGTGCAGATGCCAACGCACATACCGGTTTCTATGAGACTGTATACGACATTCTTCTTCCCGGGGGAGACAAAAAAAATATCCAAAAAGGTCTGTTGGTGCTCCACGATTATGCGGAAGGGGCACTCCTTCTTGAAACCGAAATCGACCGCGAACGCAAAGTTATCCTGGCAGAAAAACTTTCACGTGATTCGGCGTCGTACCGTACATTTAAATCAACGCTGAAGTTTGAAATACCGGACACACTCGTACCTTACCGACTTCCAATAGGCTCGGAAGAAGTTATTAAAAATAGTAACAGAAATCTCCTGAAAAGTTTTTATGATGCATGGTACAGACCTGAAAACATGATACTCGTAATGACGGGCGATTTTAAAACTCAAGAGGTAAAACCGCTCATTATTCAAAATTTTTCAGAGCTTAATGCGAGAGCCCCGGCACGAACCATTCCAAAAATCGGTAAAATTGACCATCAAGGTCTGAAACCTTTTTATCACTATGAAAAAGAGGCAGGAAATACCACCATAAGCATAGAGGTTGTTAGAAAGTTTTTTGATGAACCTGACTCCTATGAGCATGCACGGCAAAGGCTTATAGAAGACCTTGGCAACAGGATTGTTCAAAATCGGCTTGATAAGCAATTGGGCCTGCCGGACACTCCCTTTACCAGCGCGACAATAACTTCAGGAATTTTCCTAAGGGAAATTGAATATGCTGAAATATCTGCTGAATGCCGCCCTGAAAACTGGAAAAAGACTTTGCAGGCCCTCGAACAGGCCTTACGAAAAGCAATACAATTCAGCTTTACCGAACAAGAACTCGAACGCGTAAAAAAGAACCACCTTGCCGGTATGGACAAAGCGGTTAAGGGCTCTTCAACAAGAAAAAGTCAAAAACTTGCCGGGAAAATTATATGGCACCTTAACAATGACAGGGTGTTTCAATCGCCCGAGCAGGAAAAAAATACTTTTAGCCCTCTTATTGCATCGGTTGCACTTAAGCAGGTACATGATGTCTTTAAAAAGAAGTGGGCGCCGTCTTTCAGACTTATACTTGTAACAGGAAATGCCAAGATAGCGACTGATCCCGAAAAGCATATACTTGCCGAAATTGAAAAAAGCAGCATGACATCTGTTTCAAAACCTGTAGCCATCAACAATAAAGAGTTCCCATATTTACCTGATCCAGAAAAAAAGGGAGAGATTGTTAACAGGAAAGAAATTTCCGATCTTGGCATTACATGTATAGATTTTAAAAACGGAATGAGGCTCAATTTAAAACAGACGGATTTTAAAGCCAACCAGGTACTGTTATCATGTATTTTCGGAAAGGGAAGATCCGGTGAGCCATCTGAAAATCCGGGCATAGGTCATTTGAGCAGTTCGGTTATCAATGAAAGCGGCACAGGAACACTTAAAAAAGATGAGCTTGACACCGCCCTTTCAGGAAAAAATACAGGCGTATATTTTGATGTGGAAGAAGAGCATTTCACATTTTCCGGAAGCAGTGTAACAGACGAAGTACAACTCCTTTTCCAGCTTCTCTATACTTTTATCCTGGATACCGGTTTCAGAGAAGATGCATTCAATCTTTCCATGGAACGATTTGAGCAAAAATATAAAACGCTCTCTCATGAAATAGAAGGTGCCATGGCTTTGAGAGGTGACCGGTTTCTTGCAGGAGGCGATCTCCGTTTTGGCCTCCCACCCATAGAACAATTCAGACATAATTCCCTTAACAATTTAAGATCTTGGATTGAAAGTGCAAAAGACAGAGGAGGGTTCGAGATATCTGTTGTGGGTGATTTCGACCCGGAAAAAATAATCGAATTGGCTGCGATGTATTCTGCCGGCATACCGCCCTCTGACACTGAAAGTTATGATGTTCAAAAAAGAAAACCGGTGTTTCCCGACAAAAAATATCTTAATGTCCCTGTACCCACAAAGATCCAAAAAGGAACCGTTATTGTAGCCTACCCTACGGAAGATTTCTGGAACATACGAAGAACCAGACGTTTTACCCTTCTGAGCCAGATCTTTTCAGAAAGGCTGCGAAAAAGAATACGGGAGAAACTGGGCGCCACTTACTCTCCTTACGCCTATAACGATCCCTCCAAAGCCTATAAAGGTTATGGCGTTTTTAAAGCTGTTGTAACTGTGGCACCTGAAAACGCGGAAAAAGTAGTCAGCGAAATTAAGAGTATTACATTCGAAATTGCAAAAACCGGTATTACGGATAACGAACTCAACTTGGCATTGAAGCCTATCTTGACAATGCTTAAAGATATGCGGCGGTCAAATAAATATTGGTTAAAAAGCGTACTCGAAGGTTCAAAAAAACATCCCGAACAGATTGAATGGAGTAGAGATATCCTTAAGGATTATGAATCCATCACAAAAAAAGAGGTCGAGAAGCTTGCAGTAAAATATCTTGACAATAAAAAAGCCGCGATCATTATAATAAAGCCTGAAAAGTAAATCGTCCTTTATTAATCGTTATGAGAAAAGTTCGTTTCCGGAAATATATTGTTCTGATTCTGTTCATGCTAACTGCTGCAGAAACGGCTGAGTCAGTTAATTCTGAAGGTAAAAAGAAATTTACAAACAGTATCGGAATGGACTTTGTATATGTCAAACCCGGACCATTTTTAATGGGTTCTCCGGAAGATGACTATCACCGAAATGAAGATGAAACAGAGCATAGAGTTACATTATCCAAAGGCTTTTTTATCCAGACATCGGAAGTGACACAGAAACAGTGGAAACAGATTATGGGCACCAACCCCTCGAAATATGCTTATTGCGGGGATGAATGCCCCGTTGAAAGGATTTCCTGGAACGATGCCCAAGCGTTTATAAAAAAACTTAACCTGAAGGAAAAAACAACCAATTACAGACTGCCAACCGAAGCGGAATGGGAGTATGCCTGCCGCGCTGGGACAGACACACTTTTTTATTTTGGAAATTCACTGTCTTCAAGCCAGGCCAATTACAACGGAAACCATCCGCTGCCTGGCGATCCCAGAGGCAAAAACCTTAACAAAACGGTGCCGGTTAAAAGTTTCCCTCCAAACAAGCTGGGTATACATGACATGCACGGAAATGTATATGAATGGTGTGAAGACTGGTATGGCAAATATCCATCAAGTTATGTCATTGATCCCAGGGGGCCTGAAACAGGGATTTCAAAAGTATGCCGCGGCGGAGGGCTCAGCAGTTATGCCAGAAGGTGCAGATCAGCAAACCGGACAAAGCATCTGCCTTCATACTGGAATTTTTATATCGGTTTGAGACTTGTATTCACTGCAAAACAATGACACAATAAAATCCAGATGATATGGATGACGGTGCTTTATCTGGACCATGTTTTATGAAAATTATTAAAACGTTTGTATATACTTTACTCTTCGTAGCATTTTTATTGCCCCACTTATTATCCTTTGCAGCGGCTCCGACACCTGAAGACAAACAGCCTGAAATAGAAAAGATGGAAGAGCAGGACTATTTTTTAATTTTCAGAAAACTTTTTTTTAGCACAACATACAACAGTTTGAAATGTCAGGATAATATATACAGATTGCTCGAAGCCATTAACGCTCGAAGAAAAAACCTTGAAGACGTAAAAGTTATTTTTATCTTTGATAAATATCATTATAAAATACTTAATCCTGAACCGACCCGGATTTTGGACCAGTCAATAAATCGACCGTCAATCACTTTGTATAAAACAAGAATAGTTCCCACAAGGGACATGCCTCCCAATAAGTTCAGATATCACGTTGTAGCGTCTGTTAATGACCAAATTCTCGATTTCGACTACTCAAACAGTCCTGTTGTTTTACCGGCTGATGAATATTTTAAAAATATGTTTACACCCCGCTCCTCCAGCAGCGACCAAAGAGACAGTCTTTTTAACCGTCTTACAATCAGGGCCATCCCGGCAGACGAATACATGAATCGTCACCCCAGGCATCCAAGCTACTACCTTTATAACCTTAGCGAAAAACATCCTGCAAGTTCGGTAACCGATTACCTGAAATCGATTCTATTTTTTCTTGACAATCAGCACTGACAAATATACATATTCTATTTTTTCGATAACCTTGTGTACTGAAAGGTTAAAGGATATTTTTTGATGTATCAAATATTATCATGCCTGTTTTTTACCGGCATCAAAAAACGGAGTTCCTATGGGAAACGCAGATAATAAAGAAGCCGCTGTTGATGGTGCAGCTGAATCAAAACCTGTTGTTCTTTTTTTTATTATCGGTTTTATTGCAAGCCTTATTGTCGGATGGATAATCTATCCGTCTCTTCTATATTCCAAAAAAGAACAACCGGTCAATTTCAACCATTCGCTTCATATGGAACTTGTCGAGGACGAGTGTCAGAGCTGCCATTACTTCAGAGAAGACGGGACCTTCACAGGCGCTCCGACACTGTCCGAATGTATAGACTGTCATGAAGAAGTTCAGGGCGAAAGTCATGATGAAGCTGTGTTCGTGGAGGAATATGTTTCAAAAAACAAAGAAGTTCCCTGGTTTATCTACTCAAAACAACCTGACTGCGTTTTCTTTTCTCATGCAGCACACGTCCAAATGGCTGAAATGGATTGTGTTGCCTGTCATGGCCACATCGGCGAATCAACCAGTCTCAGGCCATATGAAGAAAACAGGCTGACAGGCTACAGCAGAGATATCTGGGGAAAAAATATAGAAAACATGATCTTTTTAAAGAAAAACACATGGGATCGAATGAAAATGGACGACTGTGCTGATTGCCACATGAAAGAAACCGGCAGAAAAACAAGCGTTTCAACACAAAAAGACGGCTGCTTTGTATGTCATAAGTAGACTGCCCGCAAATTTTAGAGGGGAATAAACCCATGAAAATAGACAGAAGAAGTTTTTTGTCACTTGGAATTGGCGCTGCCGCAGGAACTGCGCTGTCTCCACTGCCGTGGAAATCAGCCGACGATTCGTCCATCTGGACGCAGAACTGGCCGTGGACACCGGTTCCGCCTGACGGTGCGGTAACTTATGAAAACTCGGCATGCACACTTTGTCCCGGAGGTTGCGGTATAACGGTGTGCAAGGTAGACAATCGCGTTATAAAAATCGAAGGCATGGAAGGACACCCTGTAAATGACGGCAGGCTGTGTGCACTCGGCCTTTCCGGTCCTCAACTTCTATACACGCCTGTCCGCATAAAAACGCCTCTAAAAAAAGATGGCGGAAAATGGCGGGAAATATCCTGGAATGATGCCATTTCAGAGATTGCCACAAAGCTTTCAAAACTTAGAACCGAAAATAGTCCGAACGCACTCGCCTGCATGGCAGGTACCGATATGGGAACGGTTCCGGCACTGATGCAACGTCTCCTTACAGCCTTCGGATCTCCAAATTTTATAAAGCCGCTTTCTGCAGAAGACTCATATGCGATGGCGATAAAAACAATGCAGGGTGAATCTGCAGTGCCGGGGTTCGACTTTGAGAATGCAGATTATTTATTAAGTTTTGGAAGCGGTGTAATAGAAGGATGGGGGTCGCCTGTCAGAATGTTCAGGGAAAACAGCGACTGGAAAAAAGACCGAAGAAAGAAAACCGTCCAGATAGAACCAAGACTGTCTAACACGGCAGCAGGAGCTGACCAGTGGATCCCAATAAAACCAGGTACGGAAGCATTTTTAGCCCTTGGATTTGCAAACGTGATTCTTCGCGAATATCTTTATAATCCTAACTTTATCAACTATTACTCTTCAGGGTTCGAGGTTTGGAAAGAAAAAGTTCTTAAAGACTTTCACCCTGACCAGGTAGCAAAGATTACAGGTGTCGACCCGGAAACAATTAAATCAATAGGCCGTGAATTTGCCCGTTCCACAAAACCGATAGCGATATGCGGTCGAGGAGAAGGCAATACACCTGTCAGTATGGCAGAATCAACGGCAGTGCACGCTTTAAATGCCCTTGCAGGCAATATCAATCAAAAAGGCGGCGTGTGGGCCGTTCATAAACCTGATTATATATCCTGGCCGGAAATACAAATAGACAGCACAGCTGCAAGCGGTCTTGCCAAAAGCCGCATTGATGGGGCAGGAACAGGACAATATCCCGACGCAGCATATCTCCCGAACCGTCTTTCAGAAGCTGTTCTGTCAGGGAAAGACGAACTAAAAGCGCTGTTCATATCCGGAACTAATCCCTGCCATTCCATGCACAATACTGAAGCTGTTAAAAAAGCCTTTGAAAAAATACCTTTCAAAGTCAGCTTTTCTTCATACATGGACGATACAACTGAAATGGCTGATCTTGTACTCCCGAACCATGTATGGCTTGAACGTTTTGAGGATGTGCCTGTTACGGCAGGATTGGCAAAACCGGTTATTGGCCTTTCAAAACCGGTTATAGAGCCACTGTTTAATACAAAGCACACAGGTGATGTTATTATTTCCATTGCCAAAAAAATGGGAGGAAGCATCGGTGCCGCTTTTCCATGGGACAATTATGAAGTATGCATAAAAGAAACGCTAGGTGAAAAATGGGGCGCTCTTGAAAAAAATGGATACATTGAAGCATCCGCTGATGTGCCTGATCCATGGGACAAAGGATTTCAGACCGATACAGGCAAATTTAAATTTCCGGACATTGACCGGTTAATGACTAATCATCCGTCTTTACCCGAAGGCGAAGAGAGTGCATATCCGCTAGTGCTGATACCTTTTGACTCAATGCGACTCTCATCGGGATATACCGGGTCGACCCCTTTTATGGTTAAAATTGTTTCAAACAATGTCCTGGTTGAAAATGATATACTGATTGAAATTAATCCTGAAACAGCTAAAAAGCACGGTTTGTCTGAAGGGGCGTATGCACAGTTAAAAACACCGATTGGAGCTGCTAAAGTAAAAGTGCATCTTTCTGATGGCATCATGCCGGGTGTTGTGGCAATGCCGAAAGGTTTAGGCCACAGTGGCTACGATAAATACCTGGCCGGCAAAGGAGATAATTACAACCGGCTTGTAAAGCCGGTGGAAGATCCTGCTTCAGGTTTTGATACTGCATGGGGAATTAGGGCAAAACTTGCCAAAGCGTAAATGACATCATGAGGTTCTGATGAAACAAGAACAAGAAAAATTTAAAAAGTTCGGGATGGTAATCGATCTGGATAATTGCACAGGATGCGGCTCATGTATGGTAGCTTGTATGGCGGAAAACAATGTGCCGTTCAAAAAAGACGAGACAGATAAACTAAAAAGCATAACATGGATGCGCGTCTATAAATTGACAAATGGTAAACCTTTTCCTGATGCCGATATCTGTTATCTGCCAAGGCCTTGCATGCACTGCGAGGGTCATAACGGCCATTCACCCTGCGTATCAGTCTGCCCGGCAACTGCCACTGACTATGACATGGAAACGGGTATTGTAAGCCAGATTTACACACGATGCTTTGGATGCCGATATTGTATGGCTGCCTGCCCTTATCATGCCCGTTATTTCAACTGGTGGGATCCTGTCTGGCCCGAAGGAATGGAAAAAATGCTGAGCCCCAAGGTCTCACCGCGCATGAGAGGCGTTGTTGAAAAGTGCAGCTTCTGTTTTCACAGATACCAGGCCGCAAAAGACAAGGCCTACTATGAAAAACGACGTGAAATTGAAGAAGATGAATACCAGGCAGCATGTACCCAGGCATGCCCTGCCGGGGCAATAACATTCGGAGATCTTAACAATAAAAGCCATACTGTATATAAACTTAAAAAAAGCAGGAATGCTTTCCGGCTGCTCGAAAAGCTCGGAACTAACCCGAAAGTTTACTATCTTTCAAATCGTGCATGGGTGAGACGTCAGGCGGACAATTATCTGCCGGGTGAAGAGATCGGAACTATAGCCGGAAATAAAAGTGGAGAAAAGCATCATTTATAAAAAAGAGGTTTTTCTTTTTCGACAAACTAAAATAAATATGAATTTTTAAATCTGCATAAGGAGCATATAACTTATGGATTCTGCATTAATACCCAGAGGTGTCGAACGTTGTCCACTTCCGAAATTTGCCATTGGAATAGCTGTTGTGGGCGTAGTTTTACTGTGGGGTGTTTTTGCCATGCTGCTTTGCTGGCTTAAAGGCCTTAACCAGACGAATATGAACGATTACTATGGCTTTGCTCTTTGGATCTGGGCTGACCTGGCGGTTATCGCCCTTGGAGGCGGTGCATTCTTTACAGGTTTTCTGAAATATATTGTTGGAAAGGATGAATTAAAAAATATAATTAACTTTGCCGTCCTGATCGGATTTATTTGTTACAGCTCAGCGCTTCTTATTCTGGCCATTGATATCGGTCAACCGCTCAGAGGTTGGTTTATTTTCTGGCATGCCAATATCCACTCAATGCTCACAGAAGTGGCCTTCTGCCTTTCATGTTATTTCGTTGTACTGACCATCGAATACATTCCGCTTATTCTTGAAAATCGTCAGATAGATAAAATCCCGTTTTTTCATAACCTCAGCCATAATATGCACGACATCATGGCTGTTTTTGCCGCAACAGGAGCCTTTCTTTCATGTTTCCATCAAGGATCCCTCGGCGGTGTTGCCGGAGTCCTCTTTGGACGACCTTTTGCATTTCGTGAAGGTCTCCTTGTCTGGCCATGGACTTTTTTCCTTTTTACATGGTCGGCTGCTGCATACGGCCCGTGCTTCACTATTTTTCTGACTAAACTGATGGAAAAAATAACCGGAAAAAAACTAGTAAAAGATAATGTTGTTGAGCTTTTGGCAAAAATATCCGGTTGGATGATTGTAACATATATCACCGCAAAAATTATTGATACATGGTACTGGGCAACAGTAACTGCCCCATCACAAGGCCAGTCTATCCTGGATTTTTACAGTAATAATAACTTTGACTTGTACGGCATCTGGATCCTTGTGGCTGAAATTATTGTCTGTGGCATCCTGCCCGGATTGATTTTAATTACGAAAAAAGGTCGCGGCACTCAATCTCTCTTATGGATTGCCGTGATTCTCGGATGTATTGGCGTGTGTCTAAACCGCTGGGTCATGGTCCTGCAGGTGATGGCTGTGCCGGTTCTTCCGTTTGACAACTGGGTTCTTTATTTTCCAAGCTGGCAGGAAATCGCCACAACAATCCTGCCCGTGGCTTACGGCATTATTCTTGTAATGATCTCCTACAGGTATTTGCCAATTTTTCCACAGGAAGCAGAATTAAACCCAATTGAATAATAACACCTGAATAAGGAGTGTAACATGTTTCCGTTTATTTTTGAGTGGGTCTGGGATATAGGCCATATTGTTTTTATGGGGGGCCTCTGGTATGCCCTGTCCATCTTAGGTCTCGGCATGACATACTGTATTATCAAAGCAGCGATAGATTCATCAGAAAATGGCAATAACGAAAACCATTAATT
>CAZTYY010000065.1:13947-15667 GCA_964617785.1 uncultured Desulfobacterales bacterium
ATTAATTACCCTGTTAATTACCATGGATAAAATTGTTGTTGAAGGCGGAAACAGGTTAACCGGAGAAGTCAGCATAAGCGGAGCAAAAAATGCAGCCCTTCCGATACTCACATCATCTCTTTTAACAGATGGATGGTGTACTTACCGAAACATTCCCGATTTAAAAGACATACAGAGTATTAAACTGCTCCTTGAAAACCTTGGCGCCAAAGTAGAATCTGATGGAAACTGTGTGCGTATCAATGCCAGTGGGCTTTCCAACCATGAAGCGCCATATGACCTTGTCCGTAAAATGCGTGCATCCATCCTCGTCCTTTGCCCTTTGGTCGCCCGCCTTAAAAAAGCAAAAGTGTCACTGCCCGGCGGCTGCGCCATAGGGGCAAGACCCATCGATCTCCACCTAAAAGGCCTGACTGACATGGGCGCATCCATCACACTGGAGCATGGTTATGTTTCAGCTGCTGCTGAGAAACTGACCGGATGTGAGATTTATTTTGATATGCCTACAGTTACCGGTACGGAAAACTTGATGATGGCCGCAGCCCTTGCTCAAGGCACAACTGTCTTACGCAATGCAGCTCGTGAACCGGAAGTCACGTCCCTGGCTGACGTGTTAAACCAAATGGGCGCTGACATTAAAGGTGCCGGCACATCAATTATCACAATCCGCGGTGTGACCTCACTGAACCCTGTATCTGTCTCAATAATCCCTGACAGGATCGAAACAGGAACATTCATGATAGCGGCCGCCTTGACGCAGGGTGATATCACTATCAAAAACTGCGAACCGGAACATCTGAGTGGCGTCATCAGCAAGCTGAAAATGACCGGAGCAGATATCCATGTAAGCGAAAAAACGATCATTGTCAAAGGTCCTGGTAAAATAGAAAGTGTGGATATCAAAACTCTTCCGTATCCCGGGTTTCCCACAGACTTGCAGGCCCAGTTCATGGTACTCATGACGGTTGCAAAAGGCCATTCAACTATTTCCGAAACCATATTCGAAAAACGATTCATTCATGTTAGTGAATTAAAACGTTTAGGCGCCGACATTACCGTTACCGGAAACATTGCCATGATAAAAGGTGCTCGTGAACTGTCCGGCGCACCTGTTATGGCTACGGATCTGAGGGCAAGTGCATCGCTCATTCTTGCAGGCCTTGTGGCAAAAGGCAAAACAGAAATCAGTCGAGTTTATCATCTTGACAGAGGATATGAATACATTGAAAAAAAATTCCGAAACCTGGGCGCATCGATCCAACGCATAAAATAAAAAAGTACCGACATATTCTAAAAAAAGCTTTACAGCAAACCAATAGTACGCTTTAGTCATTTTATCTCATTTATCGCGAAAGTTTTTATATGAATATCTGCGATTTCCCTATTTGTTTAGACAATGCATGTTTTAATGTTTTACGATTATGCCAAACGCTTTGCGAACTATATATCTTCGTCCAATCGTACCGCTACTTTTTTCCTTGATGTCAGGAATAGTTTTCTGCTCTTTTTTTCCCGGCCTTAAATTATATGCCTTTATTCTGTCAGCGGGTTACGGATTTTTTATCGTCATATGCATATTCAAAAAAACAGAGCTAAAACTCTCTCCTCTTTTCCTCTTTGCCTGTCTCGGCTATCTGTCCATACATGCCTATGATTCTACTGAACATCCTACAAACCATATTATCCACTTCATGGATTCCGGCAAGATTAAAATTACAGG
>CAZTYY010000066.1:0-15651 GCA_964617785.1 uncultured Desulfobacterales bacterium
AGTTCCTGTTTGTCCATTTTAAAGATTTTTTATAAGGAAGTAAGTATCCGGAGCATATAGCTCCGCCCGGCAGGTTACATGAAACGGAACCTGAAACAATGTGCTTTTTCAGGATCATAAGTGATAAATTTTTAGAAAAATTTTAGAGAAATTAAATGTTCAACAACTGAACATTTATCAAGCGGCTTGTCAAGAATATTTTAACAAATCGAGTTATTATCACGGCAGGTAAACCTATTTGATGAAATATTTGTCTACAAGTTTTTCTGCAAGTCCGGTGTATTGATCAACAGTTATATTTTTCATCTTTTTACGAAATTCTTCAGGTACTTTTTCAAGTTTGTCGATAAAGCTGTTGAGAACTTCGGTTGTAATCTTTTTACCACACGTAAGCTGTTTTAATTTTTCATATGGATTCTCTTCTCCATAAAACCGCATTGCCGTCTGTATCGGTTCCGCCAGAAGTTCAGGATTGTCTGACAGATCCTGTTCAATCGCACTGTTATTAAGATCTATTTTTTTAAGACCTTTTAAAGTATTTTTTAAACCGATTATAAAGTATCCGAAAATCGCTCCCAGATTTCGCAGAGCAGTACTGTCAGAAAGATCTCTCTGGAATCTCGATTGTAAAAGCTTGACGGCAAGATGCTCCATCATTGAAATAGCAATCCCCATGTTTCCTTCGCTGTTTTCAAAATCTATCGGGTTGACCTTGTGCGGCATTGTAGATGATCCCACTTCACCTTCTTTTAGTCTCTGCTTAAAGTAACCTATGGATATATATCCCCACATATCCTTGTCAAAGTCGATAATGATCGCAGAAATGCGAATCATTGTATGAAGGATTGTTGATATATGAGAATAAGGATTTATTTGGGTTGTAAACATAAGTGGCGTCAGTCCAAGATAGTCCGACACAAACTTTCTGCCGGCCTCTATCCAGTCAATATCCGGAAGTACAAAACTATGCGCATTATAGTTTCCGGTTGCACCGTTAAACTTTGCAGACAGTGTTGAATTTTTCAGATGCGATATCTCCTCCCGGATTCTCCATGCATAGTTGATAAATTCTTTTCCGACTGTTGTTGGCGATGCCGGCTGACCGTGTGTTCTCGACATCATCGGCACGGATTTATATTTTTTTCCCAGGTCTTCAATGAACTCCAGGAACTCTGACAGGATATTTATTGTAATCTCCCTCCCCTTCTTTAACATAAGGGCATACGAAGAATTATTGATGTCCTCGGATGTACATGAAAAATGAACCCATTCCTTAGCCGAATCGAGCCCTATCGCAGACAATTTCTCTTTTATAAAATACTCAACCGCCTTTACATCGTGATTTGTAACTTTTTCAATGTCTTTCACGGCCTTTGCATCTTCAATACTAAAATCAGCTGCAATGATATCTATTTTAGAGACGTCCCCCTCGTTCAAATCAACAAGCTTCAATTCACCTGCCAGAAACTTCATCCACTGGATTTCAACGAACACTCTGCTTCTGATAAGACCATATTCAGAAAAAATGTCTCCCAGCTGTTTCGTAAGTTTCGCGTATCTTCCGTCTAATACTGAAATTGCTGTTATTTCGGCCATTATATCCCCTTGCTAAATATATAAAAACAGTATCCGAAATCATCCTTTATTGGTTTGTCCGGTTTTCACTTACTTGGGACTTACATTATAAAATAACGCTTGACAATATTTTTCATGGATGTTAAAAAAAAATTTTTATTAAAAGGTCGTTAAATTCGATGAAGTTTTTTATCTCGGCTAATAATCTTTCTGTTATTATCGACCTCGTGGTGGGTATACTCCTACACCGCGAGGATATGGGATGATAATGGCCTGAGTCTTATAATTTAAATCACAAAAAACCGTTATCAGCCCAAAGTCGTTGATAACGGTTTTTTTTTTAAGGAGCAGATGTCGATGAAAAGTGATGCGATAAAAAAAGGCATTGAAAGAGCGCCGCACCGCTCTTTGTTAAAGTCCATTGGATATACAGACGATGAAATACAAAGACCTTTAATCGGTATTGCAAACTCAGCAAATACAATAATCCCAGGTCATGTCAACCTCGATAAAATTGTAGAGGCAGTCAAGGCCGGAATATACATGGCTGGCGGAACACCTGTAGAATTCAGCACTATAGGAATCTGCGACGGAATAGCCATGAACCATATCGGTATGAAGTATTCATTAGGCAGTCGGGAGCTTATTGCTGATTCAGTCGAAGTTATGGCTATTGCGCATGCATTTGATGCTATGGTGATGGTTCCAAACTGTGATAAAATTATACCTGGAATGCTTATGGCCGCTGCGCGACTAAATCTTCCTGCAATATTTATCTGCGGTGGCCCGATGCTTGCCGGAAGACACCCTGATGATGCATCAAAAAAACTCGACCTCGTATCAGTATTCGAAGCTGTCGGTTCCGTCGCATCCGGTCAAATGTCTGAAAAAGAGCTTTTAGAGATTGAAAATGCTGCATGCCCGACTTGCGGATCCTGTGCGGGTATGTTTACTGCAAATTCCATGAACTGTCTGACGGAAGCTATCGGAATGGGCCTTCCAGGAAACGGCACTATCCCTGCTGTAATGTCTTCCAGGATTCGCCTTGCAAAAAAAGCTGGGATGCAGATCATGACTCTTTTGGAAAAAAATATAACTCCTGATAAAATTATGACCGAAAAGGCTTTTGAAAATGCCTTAATTGTTGATATGGCACTAGGATGTTCTACTAACACTGTGCTTCATATTCCGGCAATCGCAAATGAAGCCGGCATCAAAATCGATCTTGATATGATAAACCGGATTAGCGACAAAACACCTCACCTGTGCTCGCTTAGCCCAGGAGGTTCCCATCATATAGAAGATCTGGACAGAGCAGGCGGGATAAATGCCGTTATGAAAGAACTGGCTGATGCCAATCTCCTGAATACTGACAGCATAACTGTTACGGGACAAACTGTTCAAGAGAATATTCAAGACATCCGAACACTTAACAATGAGGTGATCCGTAATGTAAAAAATCCTTATCATTCAAAAGGAGGTCTTGCGGTTCTTTTTGGAAATCTGGCGCCTGATGGATGCGTTGTGAAACAGTCTGCCGTGTGTGACGAAATGATGCATCATGAGGGACCGGCAAGGGTTTTTAACTCTGAAGAGGATGCCACATCTGCTATTCTGAATGGCCGGATTCAAAAAGGCGATGTTGTTGTTATTCGATATGAAGGGCCAAGGGGGGGACCTGGAATGCGTGAAATGCTGACACCTACTTCATCAATTGCAGGAATGAAGCTTGATGCCGATGTAGCATTGATAACCGATGGACGTTTTTCAGGCGGCACACGCGGAGCAGCCATAGGTCATATTTCTCCCGAAGCCATGCAAAAAGGACCAATTGCGGTGATACAGGATGGTGACCTAATTGAAATAGATATTCCGCAAAAAAAAATCGCTCTGAAACTTGAAGATGATGAGATTGAAAAAAGAATGGCTAAATGGAAAGCTCCCGAACTTAAAATTACCAAAGGCTATATGGCAAGATATGCGAACATGGTTTCATCAGCGGATCAGGGAGCAGTGTTAAAGGAGAAATGACTAATACCTAATAGTTAATTTGCGAAAGGTTATTACATGAAATTCACAGGCGCGGAAATTATTTTTAAAGTTCTCAAAGAAGAAGGCGTTGATACTATCTTTGGGTATCCGGGAGGTGCTGTAATCGATCTGTATGATGAGCTGGCACGCCATTCGGATCTCAACCACATCCTTGTGCGTCATGAGCAGGGCGCCGTACATGCTGCAGACGGTTACGCCAGAGCAAGCGGCAAGGTTGGTGTATGTCTTGTTACATCAGGACCCGGAGCAACCAATACTGTAACCGGAATAGCTTCCGCATATTCCGATTCGATTCCTCTGGTCGTTATCACAGGACAGGTTCCGACACCGCTCATAGGAAACGATGCTTTTCAGGAAGTCGATATCGTCGGGATTACCAGGCCATGTACAAAGCACAACTATCTTGTAAAAGATATCAAACAGCTCGCATCCATCGTCAAGGAGGCATTTTATATTGCAAAATCAGGCCGCCCCGGACCGGTGCTGATTGATATTCCAAAAGACATTACAAAAGAAAAAACAGGATATACTATACCCAAAGAAGTCAAGCTGAGATCTTATAATCCTACATATAATCCTAATGTCAAACAGATACAAAAAATAGTTAAACTTCTTAAAAAAGCTCGGAAACCTGTGATATTTACAGGCGGCGGCGTTATTCTGTCAAAAGCTTCGCCTGCTTTAACTGAACTTGCGCGTAAAACCAAAATTCCTGTAACAGGATCATTAATGGGCCTGGGCGGTTTTCCGGGCACGGACTCTTTATGGCTTGGAATGCTCGGAATGCATGGGACTTACAGGGCAAACATGTCCATCAGCGAGGCGGACCTATTAATAGCTGTAGGCGTAAGATTTGACGACCGTGTCACAGGCAAGCTGGATGAATTTGCCCAAAATGCAGAAATTGTCCAGATAGACATTGATCCGACTTCCATCCACAAGAACATACCGGTCTCGGTTCCGATCGTGGGCGACTGCAAAAAAACGCTTGAACATCTAAACCGGCTGATTGATAAGGAAGATCCAAATGATTTGACCAAAAACAGAGAGACCTGGCTTGACCGGATAGACCAGTGGAAAAAAACGACACCGCTGGCATATAAACAAAAAGACATAATCAAACCGCAATATGTTATTGATAAACTTTATGAGCTCACAAAAGGCGAAGCAATAGTAACAACCGAAGTCGGTCAAAACCAGATGTGGGCTGCGCAGTATTATCATTTTAATGAGCCCGGCCGCTTTATAACCTCGGGCGGACTCGGATGCATGGGGTTTGGACTTCCGGCTGCAATCGGGGCACAGGTCGCATGCCCGGATAAAACAGTCGTCGATATTGCGGGAGACGGAAGCATTCAGATGAATATCCAGGAAATGGCAACTGCCGTGCAGTTTTCACTTCCTGTAAAAATTGTTATTCTCAATAATAATTATCTTGGAATGGTAAGGCAGTGGCAGGAACTTTTTTACGAAAAAAGGTACTCATGGACAAGCATGAAACATGCCCCTGATTTTGTCAAACTGGCTGAAGCATATGGTGCTGTGGGGTTAAGAGCAACAAAACCTGATGAAGTTGAACCGATTCTTTCCAAAGGGCTCGCCAGTCCCAAGACGGTTATTATGGAATTTCTTGTTGAAAAAGAAGAGAGCGTCTATCCCATGGTTCCTGCAGGTGCTCCTATTACAAAAATGCTGCTGGTTTAATGAATAAAGGGGATTACCGATGACTGAAAAAAAACACCTTTTTTCTATCCTTGTTGACAATCAGCCCGGAGTATTATCAAGAATTGCCGGACTGTTCAGCGGCAGGGGCTATAACATTGAAAGTCTATGTGTTGCCGAGACAGACGATCCTTTAGTGTCAAGAATCACAATGGTTACCACCGGTGACTCACAGATAATTGAACAGATTAAAAAACAGCTCTTTAAACTGATCAATGTTATCAAGGTTCACGATCTTTCAGATACTGACTGCGTCAGGCGGGAACTGATCCTTATAAAGGTCAGTGCCAAACCAGGCAACAGAGCGGAAATTCTTAGAATTGCAGATATCTTCAGGGCTAAAATTGTCGATGTGAGTACAGAGCATTATACAATAGAAGTAACAGGCAATGAAGAAAAACTGAAAGCGATTCAGGTTTTACTGAAACCAATAGGAATTATGGAAATAGCAAGAACAGGGAATATAGCGTTGTTAAGAGAATCAAAATAATGGCTTCGCAAAAAGTCCAAGTTAGCGCTGGCGCTTCACTTCGTGTCTGTGTTGCGCCGCATCCTGAGGTCATTCGACGTACTATAGTACGCCTCATTCCTCATGATTTGCGCGCTTTGAAATCAAACTTTTTTCTTTGCCGTCACAGATATTATTTTTTTACGATACAACTAAAATGAATATTTAATAATGTATAAAAGGAGAAAATCATGCCAAAAATAGATTTTGGAGGAACAGTAGAGGACGTTGTAACATCAGAGGAATTCTCTCTGGATAAAGCAAAAGAAGTATTAAAAGATGAAACCATCGTTATATTGGGATACGGTGTACAGGGACCAGCCCAGGCACTTAATTTAAAGGATAATGGTTTTGACGTTATCATCGGTCAGCTTGAAGGCGACGAATACTGGGAAAAGGCTGTTACCGACGGTTTTATTCCAGGCACAACCCTTTTTCCTATTAAAGAGGCTGCCCAAAAAGGTACTATTGTCAAAGTTCTGATGTCAGATGCCGGTCAGGTCGCAACATGGCCCATTGTAAAAGAATGCCTGAATGAAGGAGACGCGCTCTATTTTTCACATGGGTTTTCGATCGTCTATAAGGAACAGACAGGCATCATCCCGCCGGATAACGTAGATGTAATTCTTGTTGCGCCCAAAGGATCAGGAACAAATGTTCGAAGAAACTTTCTTGACGGAAGCGGGATCAATTCTAGTTACGCCGTACACCAGGATTTTACCGGTAAAGCTAAAACAAGAACCATTGCACTCGGTATCGCCATTGGGTCAGGCTACCTCTTCCCGACAACCTTCGAGAAAGAAGTATACAGTGACCTGACAGGAGAGCGCGGTGTTCTAATGGGATGTCTGGCCGGCACAATGGAAGCACAGTACAATATACTTCGAAAAAACGGTCACTCGCCAAGCGAGGCTTTTAATGAAACAGTAGAAGAACTGACCCAGAGCCTTATCCGCCTTGTTGCTGAAAACGGAATGGACTGGATGTTTGCAAACTGCAGTACAACTGCCCAGCGAGGAGCCCTTGACTGGGCACCTAAGTTCCGTGATGCGGTTGCACCTGTTTTTGAAGATCTTTATGATCGTGTAAAAAGTGGGAAGGAGACTGAAAGGGTTCTTTCGGCAAACAGTGCTCCTGATTACAGGGAAAAACTTCAAAAAGAACTCGATACTATAAAAAACTCTGAAATGTGGAAGGCCGGGGCTGCCGTAAGATCACTCAGGCCTGAAAACAGGTAAATAATAACATGGGCCAGCTTATGAATCCGATTCTTTTATATGACACGACGTTGAGGGATGGTACCCAGGGTGAAAATATCAGTTTTACCGTTGAAGACAAGCTCAGAATATCCCAACGGCTTGATGACATCGGTATTCACTTTATTGAGGGTGGATGGCCGGGTTCAAATCCCAGGGACTTGCAATTCTTTAAACTCGCTCAAAAAACCAAGTTTCAGAATGCAGAACTGACTGCTTTTGGCTCGACAAGAAAGCCTGGAATTTCAGCTAAAAAGGATGGCAACCTTAAAGCGCTTCTTGAAAGTGAAACGAGAGTTGTGACCATATTCGGCAAAACCTGGGATCTTCATGTAGAAAAAGTAATGAATAACTCCCTTGAAGAAAACATTGCAATGATCCATGACAGTGTTTTTTGGTTAAAAGAAAATGGGCGAAAAGTTTTTTATGACGCCGAGCATTTTTTCGACGGCTATTTCGCCGACAGACAGTATGCGTTAAAAACACTGACAGCCGCCTTTGAAGGGGGTGCCGATACTCTTGTTCTCTGCGATACAAACGGAGGCACCCTCCCCTTTGACATTGAAAGAATAACGCAGGATGTAATAAAAACGCTTAATCAAAAATTTGATAAGCATTCTGTTAAAATCGGCATTCATACCCACAACGATTGCGGGCTTGCTCTTGCAAACTCGATATCCGCTGTACGGGAGGGGGCTGTTATGGTACAGGGTACTATAAACGGATATGGAGAAAGATGCGGCAATGCAGACCTGACATCTATCATTCCTGTTCTCAAGCTTAAAATGAAGTATGACTGCATTTCAGAGGAAAACCTGAAAAAACTGCGCAAGCTTTCACGGTTTGTAAGTGAAAAAGCAAATATGACGCCTTCAAATACAAGACCTTTTGTGGGCAGGAGCGCTTTTGCTCATAAAGGTGGGATTCATGTAAACGCTATCGCAAAAACACCCTTGGCATATGAACATATCCGCCCTGAAATGGTTGGAAACAAGCAGCGTGTACTGGTATCTGATCTTTCCGGGAAGAGCAATGTTGAATATAAGGCAAAGGAACTCGGCATCGATCTCACGTCCGACGAATTTAATACACAGGAAATAGTAACCGAAATAAAACGTCTTGAACAGGAAGGATACCAGTTCGATGCAGCAGACGGTTCCTTACAGATTTTAATAGAAAAATTTACGAATCAGTTTAGTCCGAGTTTTGAGTTGAAATCTTTCCGTGTAACAGTCGAAAAAGATGCAGATCGCCCCTGTTACTCTCATGCAATGATAAAAATTTCAGTGGGCGGAAAAGATGAAATTACTGCTGCAGAAGGACACGGGCCTGTCAGTGCCCTTGACAATGCCTTGAGAAAAGCGCTTTCAAGTTTTTATCCTTCACTTGACCATATGCACCTTGTTGACTTCAAGGTTCGCGTCATTGATGGACGCGACGGCACATCAGCAAAAGTAAGAGTTTTAATTGAGTCCAGAGATGAGGACAAAATATGGAGTACTGTAGGCGTTTCAGAAGACATTATTGATGCAAGCTGGCAAGCATTAACTGACAGCTTTCATTTCAAAATCTCAAACAAATAAACCGAATTCGGAGTATAATATGAGCGACAAACTGTTAATTTTTGACACAACTTTAAGAGACGGTGAACAATCACCGGGTGCCAGCATGAATACTGCTGAAAAATTAAGAATTGCAAGCCAACTTGAAAAGCTCGGTGTCGATGTCATGGAAGCAGGTTTTCCTGCTGCCTCGCAAGGCGATTTTGAAGCTGTTTCAAAGATCGCAGAAGAAATCAAAGATGCCGAAGTCGCTGCCCTTGCAAGGACATCCAGAGCTGATATTGATAAGGCATGGCAAGCAATATCAAAAGCGGTAAAACCAAGGATCCATACGTTTATTGCGACTTCAGATATACACATGAAATACAAACTCAACATGAGTCGTGAACAGGTTATTGAAAATGCTATCAATGGTGTAAAATATGCCAAGTCTTTAACCGAAAACGTTGAATTTTCCGCAGAGGACGGTTCACGAAGCGACCCTGATTTTTTATGCAGGATATTTGAAGCGGCAATCGCTTCAGGAGCTATGGTCGTCAACCTTCCGGATACAGTAGGCTATGCGATACCCGGTGAGTTTGAAAAACTTGTACAATACGTTATGAATAACACACCAAATATTGATAAAGCTATTCTTAGCGTGCACTGCCATAATGACCTTGGGCTTGCTACGGCAAACACTCTTGCCGCGATAAATGCCGGTGCAAGGCAGGCTGAAGTTACCATCAATGGTATCGGAGAAAGAGCCGGAAACACATCGCTTGAAGAAGTTGTCATGTCTTTAAAAACTCGTCCGGGTTATATTCCCGTATCAACAGATATTGATACGACCCTGATCTACCCGACAAGTCGCCTTGTCAGCATGATAACAGGGATTATGGTGCAGCCGAACAAGGCTATTGTCGGTGCCAATGCATTTGCCCATGAAGCCGGTATACATCAGGATGGCGTTCTCAAGAACCCCATGACATATGAAATCATGAAACCCGAAACAGTAGGAATTTCAAGTAACAAACTTGTTATGGGCAAACATTCCGGAAGACATGCCCTCCGATCCCGTTTAAAAGAGCTGGGTTTCAATCTTTCAGATGAAGAACTGCAACTTGTCTTCACCAAATTCAAGGAACTTGCAGACAAGAAAAAACATGTTCTTGACGAAGATTTAGAAGCGCTTGCAACCGAAGGAGTTTTAAGAACTACTGATATTTTCAGCCTCGAATATATTCATGTCTCCAGCGGAACATCTGTCAAACCGATCGCCAGCGTTACCATACGTATAAACGAAAGACCTCATGAAGGGTCAGCCTTTGGAAACGGCCCCATTGATGCTGCCTTTAACGCCATTGCAAAGCTTACCGGAACAGGATCCGAGCTTTTACGTTTCTCGGTAAGCGCAATATCAGGAGGTACAGACGCACAGGGAGAGGTTACAGTGCGTTTAAGAGAAGACGGTCTGCTTTCGCTGGGACGGGGCACGGACGCAGATATTATTACTGCAAGTGCCAAGGCATACATAAACGGGTTGAACAGGCTGGAATTTCTAAAGGCACATCCTTATACAGCCTCCGAAGCACTCTAATAAAACATAAAGGCTGAAGAGATATAGTTCCCTTCAGCCTTTATTAATAAAATCCGGTATATGGGGACGTTCGTGAAATTGTGATTTTCTTAATATTTACAATATTTGGGGAACGTTCGTATTAAGAAAATCACAATTTCACGAACGTCCCCAACTCAACTCACTCCGTATAAGACTACAGCTTATTCTTCATTACCGAGCATGCGTTCCTTTAGATCTGCATCACAAGGTGCATCAGAAAGCCAAATACCAAAAACAGCCTTTTTAAAATCAAGCCCATCTATAGTTATCGCCTTTCTACCGTCGATAACGACACTTGTGCCTTCTCCCGGAACATATTCATACTGATATAATTTATCTTCTTTAACTTCCCCTTTATGGGCCGCGATATATTTGTCAATTTTAGCCTTTATCGGACCGATATTTCCCCCGGTTGAATTCTCAAAGCCTTCTCTTAAAGCATCAACAAGTTTTTGATACGACATAAGGCCTGAAATAACATGCATTCTGATTGCCATCGGTTCATCTGCATCCATGATTTTTTGGGGGTCACTCATTTTTTTTGTCAAATAAAGCCCACATGCATATACTTTTATGATCCATGCTTTCATGCGAATTCCTGAACCGTTGTGAAAAACAGTGGCATCACCCATCTGAAGTTTTTCAGGTAAATTTTTGCCCCCAACTTCAACGGCCGAGGCCACAGGTGCTATAAAAAGAACAGCCAGTAGAACAATTAACAATTTTTTAATCATTGTTTCCTCCTTTTAAATTTAATAAAAAGTTGCATGAACGTTTCAGAACTCGACACTATACTGAAACTAGAAGCTATCACAAAAATGCTATATATCTCAATCTCATTGTCAAAACCAAGAAGCTAATCCTCGAAATATAACGAACGCAGATATCATTACTGCAAGTGCCAGGGCATACATAAACGGATTAAACAGACTGGAATTTCTAAAAGCACACCCTTATACTGCGTCCGAAGTGTTGTAATAAAACATAAAGGCTGAAGAGATATATTCCCCTTCAGCCTTTATTAATAAAGTCCTTATAAGACTACAGCTTATTCTTCATTACCAAGCAGGCGTTCCTTTAGGGCTGCATCAGCAGGGTCGTCACAAAGCCATATACCGAACACAGCTTTTTTAAAATTAAGACCTTCAACAGTTATCGCCTTTCTGCCGTCGATGATTACACTTGTGCCCTCTCCCGGAACATATTCATACTGAAATATTTTATCTTCTTTAACATCCCCTTTGTGGGCCACGATATATTTGTCAATCTTAGCTTTTATCGGACCGGTATTCCCCCCGGTTGACTTCTCAAAACCTGTTCTTAGAGCGGCAATAAGTTTATCATACCCCATCAAGTTTGTAATAACATGCATTCTTATGGCCATCGGTTCGTCAGCATCCATGATTTTTTGGGGATCACTCATTTTTTTTGTTAAATAAAGCCCACATGCATATACTTTTATGAACAACGCTTTCTTGCGAACTCCTGAACCGTTGATAAAAACAGTGGTATCACCCACCTGAAGTTTTTCAGGTAAAATTTTCCCCCCAACTCCAACCTTCGAGGCCGCACACGCTATAAAAAAAACGCCCAATAGAACAATTAACAGTTTTTTGATCATTGTATCCTCCTTTTAAATTAAAAAAAAAGTTGCATGAACGTTTCAGAACTTGACACAATGCTGAAACTAAATAAATCAATCAGAAAACGTTTTAAAATTTAAATTATTTATTTTTCCTTGACATTAATGGGTTATTGTTTTTAACATCGTTTAAACTTTTTAACGTTGTTTTATATGTAAATATTTTTCTTGTCAATTTAATTTTTCAGGAGGTTAATTATGAAAAAATGTTTGTCCGGACTTCTTATTTTCTTTATGCTTTTCGCTATTCCCATTGCTTCGATTGCAGACGATGTAGTCGCAACAATAGACACCTTGCATGATAAAAAAACACGGGATAATTATAAACAATCCATCGACCTTTGCGAGAAAGCGTTAAAAGCAGATCCAAATAATTTTGAAATTTCATGGAGATTAGCAAGATCCTGTCGATGGAGTGGAGAACTGGCAAAGCGACAGGGATTAAAAGACTTTGAGGATATATGCACTGCGGTCGGGAAAAAAGGAATGGCAGCCGGTGACAAAACGATACAATTAAAGCCGGATCAACCTAACGGTTATTTCTGGTATGGCTCTTGTGTGGGAACATACAAGGATGGAGTGGGCCTCCTGTATGCGATTAAAGAAGGCCTTAAAGACAAAACCCAGAGCAATTTCGAAAAATCATACGAACTTGATAAAATGTATGAGGAAGCCGGACCAATGCTGGCTCTTGGCCGTTTCTGGTCAGTTCTTCCCTGGCCACTTAAAGATAATGACAAAGCACTTGAATACTTTCGCGAATATCAAAAAACAGAATGGTTCGATCAAAAAGATGATGGCCCCGTATACCTTGCCGAGTGCTTAGTTAATGAAGGCGGAGATGAAAACGAAGCAGAAGCAAAAAAACTTTGTGAAAAAGTAATTAAGAACAGTGATAATAAATGGTTCAAGGATTGGGCAAAAAGAATTTTGGAAGATATTTAGTAAATTGTCAAAAAGTGCCTGGGCAGAAATCACATCTGCTCAGGCGCTATCCAGCGTACCGATTATTTCATCAATACTTTCTATCCCATTTTTAACCAGATAGGTTTTTAATCCATCAATAATATCAACGGTTGCACCGGGATTAATAAAGTTGGCTGTACCGATTTGAACGGCTGTTGCGCCCGCAATCAGAAATTCCAGTGCGTCCTCTGCAGTAACAATTCCACCGATCCCTATCACCGGTATATCGACAGCCTGAACAGCCTGCCAGACCATCCTGAGTGCAACAGGTTTGATTGCCGGTCCTGAAAGGCCTCCAGTAATATTTGCAAGTTTTGGCATTCTTGTTTCAATATCTATTGCCATACCGGTTATGGTGTTTATAAGTGACAAAGAATCAGCGCCGGCTTTTTCAACGCTTTCTGCAATTATCGCAATATCGGTCACATTCGGTGAAAGCTTGACGATAAGAAGTTTATCGGTATGCTCCCTTACTGCCTTGACAACAGTGTATGCGATTTCAGGATCAACTCCGAATGCCACCCCGCCTGCTTTAACATTCGGGCATGAAATATTGACCTCAATTCCTGCGATCTCTTTTATTTCATTGATTTTTGAAGCAAGTAAAACATATTCTTCAATACTTTTTCCATAGATATTAACAATAACCGGTGTTGAAAACTGTTTTAAAAACGGTATTTTTTTTTTTATAAACGCTTCAATGCCGATATTCTCGAGACCGATGGCATTCAGCATACCGCATGGTGTTTCAATAACTCTCGGCGGCTTGTTACCCGGAGACGGCTCCAGGGAAAGACCTTTTACAATAATGGCACCTAAAATGTTCAGGTCTACAACATCTGCGAACTCTTCCCCATATCCGAATGTCCCGGACGCTGTCATCACAGGATTTTTTAATTCAAGCCCGCAAATATCTACCTTTAATTTGGAATGATTCATATTTTAAAAATTGAATTGTCGAGACACCATTTATATGTTTTCTTAATCCCTTCCTGCAGGCTTAATTCCGGTTCCCATCCAAGATTATTCATTCTCGACACATCTAAAAGTTTCTGAGGCGTACCATCAGGTTTTTCCGGATTAAATTCAAGATCTCCTTCAAATCCGACAAGATCTTTTATAAGGAGGGCAAGTTCTTTTATGGATATATCCTTTCCTGAACCGATATTGATCAGAGGAGTCATTCCATCCTTTAAAAGTGCAACAAATATTTCATCATCAACTGTCATCACACGGATACAGGCACCTGCAAGATCATCAACATAAAGAAATTCACGTCTGGGATTTCCAGTACCCCACACTTCTACTTTGGCCTTATTCAAAACTTTGGCCTCATGGAATTTCCTGATAAGTGCAGGAAGGACATGACTGGTTTCAAGGTTAAAATTATCATTCTGGCCAAAAAGATTTGTCGGCATCACAGCCATAAAATTTGTTTTATACTGCCTGTTATATGACTGGCACATTTTTATGCCGGATATTTTAGCTATGGCGTAAGGTTCATTTGTAGGTTCAAGAACATCTGTTAAAAGATATTCCTCTTTCATTGGCTGGGGACACTCTCTGGGATAAATACATGATGAACCCAGAAAAAGCAGCCTTTTCACGTCCGTCTTCCAAGCCGAATGTATAACATTGGTCTGTATGACAATATTGTCATAAATAAATTCAGCAGGGTATGTATTGTTTGCTAAGATCCCCCCTACCTTCGCAGCAGCAAGTATCACATATTCAGGCTTCTCCTGCGCGAAAAAAGTTTCCACTTCAGTCTGCCGGGTAAGATCGAGTTCTGAGAGATCTCGTGTTACAATGTTTGAATATCCCTCAGATTCGAGTTTTCGCATTATTGCCGAGCCCACCAATCCGATGTGGCCCGCTAAATATATTTTTGATTTTTTTTCCATAATATCAAATATTTGGGTATCATATATATAAATTCTCAAAAAAACAGGAAGAGGCAAGGATATCTCATTTATAAATAGGTGACTGTCTGAGCAAAGCGAGTTTCAGATATTTATAAATGAGATATCCTTGCCTCGGGGTTATTGAGAAGCCATCACATATTTGCCTCAAAACTGTTTGGTATTTCAAACCCTTTGCGAATGCATACTTCTTCTCGTGACGCATCATTAAGGTCTTTTGCAACCATTTCCTTAACCATTTCCTTAAATGTAATCTCCAGAGTCCACCCCAGTTTTTCACGGGCTTTGGCTGGATTGCCAAGCAGCGTTTCAACCTCTGTCGGACGGAAGTACCTGGGATCAACTGAAACAACAACCTTTCCTTTCTCAAGAGTGGCTGACGGTTTATATTGGCTCATAAGATCTGAAGGTATAATATCATCAATAATCCCCTTTTCATCAATCCCCTTCCCTTCCCATTTCAATATGATTCCGACCCCGGCAAATGCAAGGTCACAAAATTCTCTAACAGAGTGCTGTTCACCGGTCGCAATCACAAAATCGTCGGGTTCATCCTGTTGGAGCATGAGCCATTGTGCACGAACAAAATCCTTTGCATGCCCCCAGTCACGAAGGGCATTCATATTTCCAAGATAAAGACTATTCTCAAGACCGAATGTAATTCTTGCAGCCGCTCTGGTTATTTTGCGTGTAACAAATGTTTCTCCTCGTATTGGTGATTCATGATTAAAAAGTATACCGTTACAGGCAAACATTTCATAGGCTTCCCGATAATTTACCGTACACCAGTGGGCATAGAGTTTGGCGCATGCATAGGGTGATCTTGGATAAAACGGTGTGTTTTCC
>CAZTYY010000067.1:0-15606 GCA_964617785.1 uncultured Desulfobacterales bacterium
TGGTCTCGTAAAAAGTCCCAATTCCGTCACTCCGGCGAAAGCCGGAGTCCAGAAGTTGGGACTTTTTACGAAGCCATTAATATTTCCAGTATGGCCTTATGCATATGCATCTTATTCTCAGCCTGATCCCATACAATCGACTGAAGCCCTTCCAGGACTTCTTCGCTGATCTCTTCTCCGCGATGTGCCGGAAGGCAATGCATGACAACGGCATCTTTTTTCGCCTCTTTTACAAGGGACGCATTGATCTGGAAGGGATAGAACACTTTCTTTCTAAGTATTTGTTCTCCCTCCTGCCCCATGCTCGCCCAGACATCAGTATAAATTACATCAGCATTACGGACTGCATCCTTTGGATCGTTTGTAACAACAACTTTTCTGCCTTCCAGCATTGACGAATGCGGTTCATATCCTTTTGGGCAGGCCAAGGTAAGATCCAAACCAAGCACTGCTGCAGCATTTATCCATGAATTGGCCACATTATTACCATCACCCACCCAGACAATTTTAATACCGTCGTAGCCGCCTTTATGCTCAATAATAGTAAGAAGATCGCTTAGAACCTGACATGGATGATAAAGGTCGGTCAAAGCATTAATTACCGGTATATCCGAATATTCTGCAAACCCGTTTAACAGGTCCTGGGAAAATGTGCGTATGGCCAGGGCATCTATAAAGCGAGAAAGAACCCTTGCCGTATCTCTTACCGGTTCATCGCGCACGATCTGGGTATCCTTTGCGCTGATAAATATCGGTGTGCCGCCAAGTTGAACCATTGCGGCTTCAAAAGAGACACGTGTCCGAGTTGACGGCTTTTCAAAAATAAGACCAAGGGTCTTGCCGGCAAGCAATTTTTCGGTTATCCCTTTTCTATATCTCTCCTTCAGTTCAATTGCTCTTTGAAATAAAGTCTCGAAATCGGCTTTTTCAAGATCGAGCAAGGTTAGTATATGTTTATCCAAAACAGCTCCTTATCTGGTTCTAACGCAACTTCTCAATAACCCCTGGCCAAGGGATATCTCATTTATCTGCTGCTAAACAATTCGTCAAGGCAGTCTATTAAAGAATCTATTTCCTTGTTAGTAATTACGAGAGGCGGGATAAACCTCAAAATATTTTCCTGTATACAATTGATAAGAAAACCTTTTTCCATACATGCGTTTACAATATCAGCTCCTGGTTCCTTAATTTTAATCCCAAGAAGAAGTCCTATGCCTCGAACATCTTCAATCACTTTATGTTTATCCTTAAGCAAAAGGAGTTTCTCCTTAAAATATTCTCCTGTTTCTTTACTTCGAGCAACAATATTTTCTCTTTCAATCACCTTCAGTGTTTCAAGAGATGCGGCTGTGATAACCGGTGTTCCGCCAAAGGTTGAAGCATGGGAGCCTGGAGAAAATGACTCAACGACACTCTCGGAAGCGAGCATTGCTCCGATTGGCAAACCGTTGCCGAGCGCTTTGGCTAAAGTCATTATATCCGGAGTCACCCCAAAATGTTCGTACGCAAAAAGCTTCCCGGTCCGGCCGATCCCGGTTTGAATCTCATCAAAAATTAGGAGCGCCCCGGTCTCATCACAAATCTTTCTGACTCCCGCAAGGTAATCCGGTTCCGGAGTGACAATCCCGCCTTCTCCCTGTATAGGCTCAAGCATTACCGCACACACATTCGGTGTTACAGCTTTTTGCAGCTCTTCCAGATGGTTAAAAGGTACAAAATCGAATCCACTAAGCACAGGTTCATATCCTGCTCTAATTTTTTCCTGGCCTGTTGCTGACATTGCGGCCATTGTCCTTCCATGAAATGACTTTTTCATGGCTACAATCCGGAAACGATCCTTTTCCCCCTTGTCGCTGAAATATTTTCTGACAAGTTTAATAGCAGCCTCGTTTGCTTCTGCGCCGCTGTTGCAAAAAAAGACACGGTCCGCAAAACTGTTTTTTACCAGCCATGAGGCGAGTTCCACCTGTGGAACAGTATAGTAAAGATTGGAGACATGCAGAAGCGTTCCAGCTTGCTTTGAGAGTGCATTCAAAACTTCAGGGTGTGAATGTCCCAAATTACAGACTGCAATTCCTGCGACAAAATCAATATACTCCCGCCCGGTAGCGTCTTCAAGCACACAGCCTTTTCCCTTTGTAATGACAATTGGAAAACGGCTGTATGTATTCGCAATAACCTGGTTTGCTGTCTCAACAATATTATCTTTCATGCAAAAACCTCGGTTCCTACGCCCTTGTCCGTAAACAGCTCAAGCAAAAGGGCGTGGCGTATCGTGCCGTTAATAATATGTGCTTTTTTAACACCTTTCTCCAGAGCATCCAAGGCATATTCAATCTTTGGAATCATTCCACCCGATATAACGCTGTCATCCATCAACTTTTTTACAGCCGTTGTGTCGACAGATGCTATTAAAGCACCTGTTTTATCGAGAACACCATTTACATCTGTAAGGAAAATAAGGCGACCGGCATCCAGGGCTGCTGCAATTTTTGCTGCAACAAGATCGGCATTAATATTGTATGTCTCCCCTGACTTGCCGGTACCAATCGGCGCAATTACAGGTATAAAGCCTTTTTCCGTAAGCGTGTTGATAATATCTGGATTGATTCTTTTTACTTCACCCACAAGACCGGGGTCAATAATTTCCGGCGGTTTATCACCTTCAGGTTGATGCACTATCTGCATTTTTTCCGCTTCTATCAATGCGCCATCCTTGCCGCTGAGCCCGACCGCTCTTCCGCCCTGCTGGTTTATTTCTGCAACAATCGATTTGTTTACTTTTCCGCCAAGCACCATTTCAACGACATCCATTGTTGGTTTGTCAGTCAAGCGCATGCCTCTGACAAATGTAGAAGTTATCCCCATCTGTTCTAAAACAGAATTGATTTGCGGACCACCACCATGAACTACAACAGGGTTTAAGCCGATATATTTGAGCAGGGTGATGTCGCGGGCAAAATCCTTTTTAAGCAGTTCATCTGCCATTGCGTGCCCGCCATACTTCACAACTACCGTCATTCCGGAAAACCGCTGAATATATGGAAGCGATTCAATAAGGATATCCGCAACATTTGGTGTGTTTATATTTTTGTCTGTTTTTGTCATTTTGTTATTTTTTCATTAAAATTTGTTTAGTATTTACAGTATAAACCTGCTTAAATCTTCATCCTTCCTGATATCACTGAATTTGTCATCAACATATTTTTTATCAATAACAACATGCTTGTTTTCAAGGTCAGGCGCTTTGAAAAGAATATCTTCCAGAAGGCATTCCATTAGTGTGTGTAGTCTCCTTGCGCCGATGTTTTCGGTCCTGTTGTTTACATCTTCTGCGACTCGAGCTATTTCTGAAATCGCATTTTCCGTAAATACAACTTCAACATCTTCTGTTGCAAGAAGCTCAATATATTGCCGAATCAAGGCATTTTTTGGCTCAACAAGAATTCTTACAAACTCTTTTGCTCCCAGTGCGTCAAGTCCCACACGGATTGGAAAACGTCCCTGGAGTTCTGGGATCAGGTCCGACGGTTTGCACATATGAAACGCTCCTGAGGCAATAAACAATATGTGGTCTGTTTTCACAGGACCATATTTTGTCGTCACTACAGTCCCTTCCACAATCGGTAAAAGATCCCTCTGAACACCTTCACGTGACACATCAGGTCCTTGGCCGCCGGCCTTGCTGGCCACTTTATCAATCTCGTCAAGAAAGATAATCCCTGATTGTTCAACCTTTTCAACTGCCTTTTTGACAACCTTGTCCATATCGATCAGGCCCTGTGCTTCTTCCTGGGCAATCATCTCCATTGCTTCAGGCACTTTGACCTTTCTTCGTTTTGTGTTTTTAGGAAGCAGGTTGCCAAGCATATCTTTCATATTAACGCCCATCTCTTCCATACCTGCTGACGAAAAAATCTCAACCACAGGCATTGACTTGTCACTGACATCAAGATCTACATACCTTTCGTCCAACTTCCCTTTTTGCAGCATTATACGCAGTTTTTCCCTGGTTGAGTTTTTATCGACTTCAGACATCGTATTCCCGGAATTCTCAAGCGTTTCTTCTTCGCTTTTAATTGTTTCAGGTTTAAGTGTTTTAGGCAAAAGAAGATCCAATATTCTTTCTTCCGCAATCTTTTGGGCCTTTTCTTTTACTGCATCTGCTTCCGCCCGTTTAAGATCATTAACCGCAAGTTGCGTCAAGTCACGAATCATTGACTCAACGTCACGTCCCACATATCCAACTTCAGTAAACTTTGAAGCTTCAACCTTGAAAAACGGGGAGTCCGCCAAACGCGCCAGCCTTCTGGCTATCTCTGTTTTACCTACGCCTGTGGGCCCGATAAGAATAATATTTTTAGGAGCAATCTCATCACGAAGTTCCTCACCAACCTGGCGCCTACGCCACCTGTTTCGCAGGGCGATAGCGACGGATTTCTTTGCCTTGTCCTGTCCTATAATATATTTATCCAACGCTCTTACAATTTCTATTGGTTTTAAATCACTCATTTCTATTGTTCCGCCTGTACTTCTTCAATTGTTATGACATCATTCGTATAAACACATATAGATGCCGCTATTTGTAAAGCCTTTTCCGCAATCTCACTTGCAGAAAGCTCTGTATATTCCAGTAACGCAGTTGCAACAGCCTGGGCTGCTACACCCCCGGAACCGATGCCGATAAAACCCTCATCCGGTTCTATTACATCGCCGTTTCCCGAAATTAAAAACATTTTTGATTCATCAACGGCTATGAGTATGGCTTCGAGTCGCCTCAGATATTTATCCGTCCTCCAATCTCCGGCAAGTTCAACCGCTGCCCGTGTCAGGTTTCCGTTAAAGCGCTCCAGTTTCTTCTCGAGTCTGTCGAAAAGATTCAGTGCATCAGCTGTTGCACCCGCAAAGCCGACAACAATTCTGTCGTTAAAAATTCGCCTTACCTTTTTGGCGTTATGCTTTACAACCGAATTGTTCAGCGTTACCTGCCCGTCTCCTGCAACGGCTGTCTTCCCATAGCGCCTTACAGCAAGAATGGTTGTTCCGTGAAAATGATTCTTCATGATTATCCTGTAAACATTTTATTCCCCGGTTTTTATCTCCCTGGTTTTATTTCCTGGGATGCGCCTTGTCATAAACTTCCATCAGCCTATCAATCGTCACATGTGTGTATCTCTGAGTAGTCGAAAGACTTTTATGGCCTAAAAGTTCCTGGACTTCCCGTAAATCAGCTCCCGCATCCAGCATGTGTGTTGCAAATGTATGACGAACACCGTGCGGGGAGATGGGTGTCGTCAGCCCGCATTCTCTGATCACCTTTTCGAGAATTCGCCGAACAGATCTTGCCGATAACCTCCCCCTGTTTTTATTTAAAAATACCGGCCCTTCCTCATCAGGCATTTTATTGGATTCCGCCGCAAGTTTACTACGGTATCCGACAACAGCTTCTGCTGCTTTACTTCCCATGGGAACAATCCGTTCTTTGTTACCCTTGCCGAGTACCCGGACGATTTTCTGATTAAAATCGATGTTCGGAATATTTAACCCGACAAGCTCGGAAACCCGAATGCCGGTTGAATACAACATCTCAAAGATTGCCCTGTTCCTCATCCCGAGAAGTGAATCGGAAGTCATGGAATCAAGAAGTCGAAATATATCATCTACCGTCAGGTATGAAGGAATCGGTTTTTCCTGCTTGGGAGTCAGAACACTGTCTGCCGGATTCTCATCCAGATTTCCTATTTTGACCAGATACCTTAGAAATGATCTGATGGATGAAAGTTTTCGGGCAATGGACGATTTTCTGTTCTTTTTCCCGTGCAAAAAAGCAAGATATGCTCTTATTAAAAGTCCGTCAATATCTTTAACTTTTACGCGCCCTGTATCTTGCCCCCCTTTATCTGCCCCGGGCCTGTTTCCTGCCACAAACAGCAAAAATTCTAAAAGGTCCCCTTGGTACGCCCTTCCTGTATTGGGCGAATAACCCTTTTCAGAATATAGAGACTCGATAAAATCTTCGATTAATGCTTTAACAGATTCAGGACTCATCAATATTCTATTAGCGCTTCAAGTTCCTGCCAGTTACTCACCTCATAAAACGACTGATTTCCCTTATTCCACGGCTGTTTAAAGAGAATCGGCGTTATCCCCGCATCCTTTAAAAAAACACAGGTTTCAAGACGGTCCTCAATAAAATAGGAAATATTCCGTTCAAGGAGAATATCTGTTTTACCCTCAAATGACCCTGTTGCGACTATCTCGAAAGCTCTGGATTCAAGGCCGATATTATCTGTTATCCACTCAGCAATAGGACCGGGATAAGGCCTTGCAGTCACAAACAAAACAGGACCATAGCTTTGTCCAAGGCGTCTCAATACCTCTGGTGCACCATCAAAAGGCTTTAACGGTTTACTATAGTTCCCATTCAAAATTTTTTCGAGAATGGCCGACATCACATCCTGATCAATACCACCAATACCTTCAAGGGAATAACTGGTAATGTCCTCATACCGTAACCAGTTGATATTAAAATCATTCCTTGCTATTTCGACAAACAGCGATATGGTGTCGGCCACCACACCGTCTATATCAAAAGCCACAGACATCGGGTTGATCATACAATTTTCCTGATTTGCCGCATTACAGGCCGCTTTTCTCAAGATGCTTTTTCTCCAGACATACCATTAGCCGACCGCCGCGTCTTTCTTTTAAGCTTGCTGATACGCCTTTTTAGGATTGTTGCGGTTTTTAAATCGCCGTTCTCAATTGCATCGGCACGCTTTTTTTTCAGTTCTTTTATTGAACGTTTAAGATCACGGACAGAGCCGCCACTTTTGGTGACTTTCTCTTCTTTAATCCCACGCGCTTTTTTAACGGCGCTAAGAAGTTCTGCCTTTTTCATTCCGCTTACGCCTTTAATCTCTGGGATTTTCTTGGCAATTTCACGGAGTTCCGTGGCAGTCATTTTTTCAAGAGGTTTTTCTTCTGTTGTTTTTTCTTCTGTCATATCAGGCCAATCTCCTTTCCTTGCTCAACATTCAATAAGAGGGAGCGCAAATATCCATCAATCCCTTTTTTTTGTAAATAAGCTATGTTACGTACATTAAACCAGCTGAAATTGTCAACAAATAATTATAATTCCATAGCCTTCATCAGCATTTTCATATCGTCCCATGCATCCCGTTTTTTTTCCGGATTCCTCAAAAGGTATGCAGGATGATATGTGACTATTAGGCGGGCTCTTTCATAATCATGGAACCGATTTCTTAGCATTGAAAAAGTTTTTGTTGTGTCCAGGAGGCTTCTAGCTGCGACTGACCCCAAAGCACAAATAAAATCGGGCTTGATGGTATTAATCTGTCTTATTAAAAAAGGTTTGCAGGCTGCTGCTTCATCAGGGGCCGGGTTCCTGTTGTCGGGAGGCCTGCATTTTACAATATTGCAAATATAAACAGACTCTCTGGTCATGTTGATAGCAGTAATGATTTTGCTCAGTAACTGCCCAGCCGGTCCGACAAAAGGTCTGCCCTGCTTATCCTCTTCAAAGTCCGGACCTTCTCCCACAAAAATAAGCCTTGCACCAGGATCACCCTCTCCGAAAACAATATGTTCTCTGTCTTTGCATAGTCCGCATCTTCGGCAATCGCCCAGATCCTCTCTGATATTCTCAAGGGTTTCCATCGGACCGGTCGGGTTAGCTTCCCAGCCTTTCAATATATCGAGATATTGATCGGAACAGTCAAACCCTGAACATCCAATATCTGATATATATTTCAAATAATTATCAAATCCTTCTATTATATCTTTTTTGGTTATGTCTTTTTCGGTGTTCATGATCCGTACTTATTTTCCGTCCATCCGTCCCCCGTCCATCCTCACGAGGATACGATCGAACAGAGTATGGGCAATTTCATCTTTTGTTAACACAGGCAGATTCTCTTTTGCTCCGTCACTAAAATAAAACGTAACCTCGTTTGTATCTGAACCAAACCCTGAAGAAGAACCACCAACAAGGTTTCCGGCTATCATATCCAGATTCTTTTCCTTCATCTTCTTTAACGCGTTCTGGTCCAGATCCCGGGTCTCAGCAGCAAAACCGACAAGAAACTGATCTTTTTTTCTGGAGCCTAGTTCCTTCAGAATATCCGGGTTTTTATCCAGAGTCAGACTTAAAACATCTTCCTCTTTTTTTATTTTGTGTTCAGAAATACTTTTCGGGTGATAATCTGCCACAGCAGCAACTTTGATGATAATATCCGCGTTTTTCGCCTGGTCAAACACACCATCCGCCATTTCACGTGCAGATTCGACGCTGACCATTTTTACGCCGGCCACAGGAGGCAAGCTTGTCGGACCCGAAACTAACGTCACGTCAGCGCCCCTGTATTCACCGGCCCGGGCCACCGCATATCCCATCTTCCCGGAAGAGTGGTTGCTGATATACCTGACCGGATCAATAGGCTCTTTTGTAGGCCCCGCAGTAACCAGCACTTTTTTTCCTTTCAGATCATTTGGAAACATGGTGCTTATAAGACGGTCTGCAATATAATGAGGTTCGGGAAGACGACCGGCCCCGGTAGTCCCGCAGGCCAGCTCACCCTCTTCCGGTTCAACAATTATATACCCGTCAGCCTCAAGTGTATTAAGATTTCTTTGAACAGGCCTGCTTTCATACATATGTGTGTTCATTGACGGACAGATGATAACGGGTGACGTGACCGCAAGCATGAATGTGCTCAGCGCATCATCAGCAATACCGTTAGCGAGTTTCCCGATAATATTGGCTGTTGCAGGTGCGATGACAACTGCATCTGCTTCTTCAGCCCACTCGATGTGACGTATGGATCCGCCATCCTTACCATCAAAGAGGCCTGCGCACACGTCCTGACCGGAAAGAGCTTTAAAGGTAAGGGCGCCCACAAAATTCCCGGCATTCTCTGTCATGATTACTTTGACATCAGCGCCCTGTTTTTTAAGTATCCTTATAAGTTCAGAGCTTTTATATGCCGCGATTCCTCCGGAGACACCGATTACGATTCGTTTTTCGCTAAGAAAACTCTTCATTCTTCACCCTGTTATTATTTTACCTGATCATTTTAATAGGCCTGCTCCGGTATCACTAATAATCGGCGCGACCCAGATCTCTGTCTCGGTATCAAACAGTTTCTTCTCCTTAATGCTGACAACACACCATCTTTTTTCTTTTTTAAAAAGCATCATATTCCGCTCTGATTTTATGGAGCTTACAATCTGCCAGTTATCCTTAACCATATTATTTTTAAAAAAATCAATAAGCGAGCTCAAGTCAACCCTGCCTGAAAAAACCAGAAGGCCTGCAGTTAATCCTGCTGTCTGGTATATAAATGATGCCTCACGCTCAAGCTTCAGTTCTCCCGGTACCAGAACATCATTAAAATCATAATAAATGGGAGTTTCACTCTTGTTTTCCTCTTCCACAGCCGGTTTTGGCTTGGTTGTTGCTTTTTTCTGGAACTGCGACTCAGCGCATCCTGAAACATTCATAAAAACAAACGCCGGCAAACCGATACAGAGTATAATCCATTTAGCCCGTATCACTCTTTTCATGCTTTACCTCCTGTATTTGTTGAAAGTAGTGATTCTTGAAGTCCTCGTCACGCACAACTCATAACCCATAACTCTAATTAAAGTCAAATTTCAGTTGTCAATACTACTCCTGAACTGTCGGATAAAAACCTGTTGCAACCGGCGCCTCTATCTGTATAGCAAAGTCGTCGAAAAAAACATTTGTAGAAAAATCACCCTGACCGAAAGTGTGAAGTGCTATTTCAGGATCAAAAACAGAGCCTGCGGCGGTAGTAAGAGAATCGCTTCTGACAATAGTATCATATTCAATGCCGCTGCCTAAAAGCTCCGCCTCTGCAGTGTTATAGTCATCCCATTTGACCAGGGTAAAATAATCGTTTGCCGCCTTTGTATCATCGATAACATCAGGAGGCCACTGCACGTTTTCAGGGTCTGTTGTAATACGTGGCAAGCCGTGTTTTTCATAATCGAGGGGATTGTCACTCGGCGTGCCGTATCCATCTGAATTGCCGTAATAGACCTGAATGTAATTGTCCCTGATTCTGAAACCGGTTGCATTAGCCAATCCTGTGCCCTTTACTTCTACTTTCAGAGAACCGTTTACAAATGCGTTTGTCACATTGTTTATTCTTATAATCCCTGCAGCATCGCCCCCGGCCCATGACCCTGATTCGACAATTGGATTGCCGGTAATGATCCCTTTGGCATTATTGACCTCGCTCACAAGCAGATCGCCGTCTTCCAGCTGGACCGTTCCGTTTGTAAACTCGACTGCCGCTGCCTCCACAACCCGGACAAGAAGTGTCGCATCATCTACCGGAAAATAGTCTGCTTCAATACTCACATCATCGATAAGCCATCCACCACGCATGATGCTGGCGTCTGTTTCAAGACGGAATCTGATCATAAAATTATCGGTTAGATAAATATCAGGTATGGTGATGGTCTCTTCCGTCCAGCTGGACTCTGAACCCTCATACCTGACAAGTCGTACCCAGTTTGAACCGCCATCCGAAGATATTTCAACAGCTCCCCAGTCGGTCCAGTTCCAGAAAACAAACCAGAATCCAGGTTCAATATCATACATGTGCTGAAACTTCAGAGTGACATTTGCCATTTTTGAAAAATCAAAAGACTGTGATGTAAGGGATGTGTCTACATTGTTGTTGTAGTTAATGCCAGGACTGTCACTCCACCACGTATTTCCGCTTGCTGTATCCTGTGCCCAGGGGTTGTCCGGTGTCCATCCCGATATACCGCTTTCCATATCATCGGTAAAAAGGAGTAGCGGCGTCAGCCTTTTCCAGGCAAGCCATTCCCGGCCTGTTCCTGTATCCTGCCAGAGCACTATGCCGGGGTTATCGCATAGACCTGCCGATACAAAATCATCGGGAATACCGTCAGTTGAAAAACAGTCGGCATGCTGGAAAGAGGCGCCATAGCTGTTGCCGGTTGAATCATCTAATCTGAAAGATAGTCCCGCCATGTAGTGTGCCGGCACAATTGGATCAAAACCTGTTTTCACCTGAACATCATAGCTTAGATAACCTCCTGAAACTCCGTGAGCCCTTGCAAGATCAATATCTGCTGTCGATGATTCGAAATTTATAAGACTTTTTTCTTCGTCAGTCCCGAGTGTTGATGTACCGGTAACTTTTAACGCTTTGTCGCTCTCTATTGTTTCAACAGAATGAGAACCTGATGATGACGTAGCTTCCCAGTGAGACCTGTCCTCAAACATGTCATGAAACTCGATTTTACCTGATTCTGAAAGCGGAATATTGTAAGTTATCTCCCGGGTAGTTGTCATTGCACCAGTGCCTACCCTGCCTGTGGACTTGAGTGTCATAAAACTTTTCAATACAATATCATCACCGTCACTCAAAGCAGGAGACGTGCCCCAGCTTGATCCGACCCGCGTAATCCCGACAAGTCTATCTGTTTCGCGTTTTTCATATCTGTAAGTTTTGTTGTCAACAATGATATACCCGTTTCTCAAAGGGAAAACATCCGCAGGGCTTATGGATTTGAGCATCAGGTCACCACCCTCGGAAAGGGCGGTGCCGTCACTTTTGACCACCAGCCTCACCCGTTGGCCGTTAGTTACATTCCAGGACCCTGTTTTTGTAAATCTAACGATATTGTCATTCGGAGATGCGTCTATGGAAATACTGTCAAACGCTTCTGAAACAACACCTATCTTTAAATAATAAAAATCACCGGACCCTGCTGTCAAAGATACCTCCGGTGCATCGCCAAAAGGAACTTTTGTAACAAGCTCTGTGGTACCGTCGCCCCCTGTTATGTCGAAAATATAGGGTTTGAAATCAAGAAAAAAGCTGCCTATGTTTCCTAATAAATACTCGCCATGGTTGTGAAGAACATCCATATCATCGCCATGTTCAATTTTTGCAGCCGCGTATCTGAATCCTGATTCAGCAAGGTAATATGCCTGGATTGAACTGTTATCACCTGCAATACTGAATTTACCTACACTGGTCTGTGATAACATGGCTGCACCCAGAGTACTGATAATAACCATGGCAATGACAAGGCCTATCAGCACCGCCCCGTTATTTCCTGTATGTAATTTTGTTATTCCATTCATTTTGTATTTACATTGCACCAGGCCCGTTCGGATTTCCATTATTGCGCGGATTGATTACTGTTTCGAATTTTTCAGTATCGGTACTGTCAGAACGGTTAAAAGTAAAATCAACATGTATGGCTACAAGGTCTGTCAGATCTGAAGGCGGTGTTGATGGAACAGGAAAAGTCCCGGCACTATCTTCATAAAAAAGATTAAAATCCGATATGTTATCTGCGAGCGCGAAACCGACTGTGCTGCAGTCGCAGTTAGATGTTGTCGACACTTTCAGTTCCAGATCAGTACCGTTTAATCTTATTGCACGAAAAAAGGGCGATACTGTTCCTATTCTATACCGGATACAGCTGCCATTGGAATTCGCAGTATCTACTGCCGACAGCTCGGTCAACTCCCTTCCAATCCTTGCCATGATCATTCCGGCTTTCTGTGTAATAGCACTGTTTTCTCTGGTGAAAATATATCCTTTTGCACCCAGAACTATCCAGGATCCTGCAACCGTCGCCATAATGCTAATCAGAACAAGCGATGCTATAATCTCTATTAATGTGAATCCGCTCTCATCGTTCATAATAATTTTTGTACCTATTTTGTGCCTATTTTGTAAAAATAGTTGTGAGCGACCTTTTATTATTTACATCGGAAACAGTAACCTGGAGTATACCGATATTACCGTCATTGCCGGTATCTATTTCATTTAAAACCCCGCTAACATTCAGGCTGCCACTGTATGTATCTATATACCCGGTTTTAAAATCAACAATGGATTCATCCGGAGAATTTTTAAGCCACATCTTATAGTCTTTTGTTATGGATTCAAGTCCCTCTCTGACTTCGAATCCTTGCCTGATACTTGACAGGTTCTGTGCGCTTTCGAAATAGTTTGTTCCCATTACCTGGACAAGAATTGTTCCTAATATAGATGCAACTACTAAAGTGACAATCACTTCAATCAAAGTAAAGCCATTGTTTGAGTTTTTTTTGTTTCCAGGGTTTTTCAACGTATAAATCCTGTTTCAGGTGTTACGGTTATATTGACGGAAGACGTTCCTGATGAAGAGATGCTGATAGTTGTGCCGGAAGATGCTCCTGCGGCTGCAGCATCGTTGTAGTATGGACGTCCCCACGAATCAAAGGATACAGTAAAGGCTCCCATGCTGATATTTTTATTTAAAAGATTAACAGGATCGGCGTTTTCACTTGGTAGGATTATACTTTGACCTGTATTCCCGTTCATGAAAAGCCAGTAATCGGTCCCGTTGCAGCAGATCCCCCATATACTTTCAGAATTCATTGCCCTTAACTGGGCATACCGGAGGTGCGACTTGACGACTTCGCTTCTTGCTGTTAATTCCGCATCAGAAATTCCGATGCGACTTATGGCAACGGCACTGATAATACCAATAATAATCAGTGCAGACATAACTTCAATCAGGGTGAAACCGCGATTTTCCATGATACTCTTTCATCCATCTATTTATCAGAAAGGAAAAACTCGTTGACAGTTATTTTTAATAGTATTTATTTAAATTATCTTGTCAATAAAAACATTTAGTGTTTACTATATGCAAAGTTAAGGTTTAAAATATCTACATAATGACGAACAGACTCGACAAGTCAAATTGTTGTACAAATGCTGATGGCCCGTCAATTCAACAGTTTGTCTTTACCTGTATTACACTTTTTATTGTCCTGATCCTTATTTATGGAAACAGTTTTCAAACAGCCTGGCATTATGATGATTTCACAAATATTGTTGAAAACACTAATATTCAAATAGAGAATCTTTCTTGGAATGAATTAAAAAAGGTTGCATACAAAAACAGACCTAATCGGGAATTTAACAACCGCCCCCTTGCTTATCTTACATTTGCCATCAACTATTATATTTCAGGACTCGACGTATTCTCGTATCACGCGGTTAACTTTACTGTCCACTGCCTTGCTTCGATCTGTTTATATCTGTTTATTTTTCAGACAATGAATCTCCCTATTGTAAAAAGATATCATGCCTCTGATGCCCACTCTGTTGCCTTGCTCTCTGTATTTTTGTGGGCTGCCCATCCCATGCAGGTAACAGCAGTAACATACATTGTGCAACGCATGGCATCAATGGCCGGACTCTTTTATATTATGTCTATGTACTTTTATCTCAGGGCGAGGACATCTGAAGGACGACATAAAAATGCATGGTATGTTCCATGTTGTGTTGCAGGGCTTCTTTCGTTTACCACAAAGGAGAACGCAGCCATGCTGCCTTTTTCTCTTTTCCTTTATGACCTTTTGCTTCTTCAGTCTGAATCAAGCAGGAAACATATACTGAACAATTTCAAAAAAATTGTTTTGCCTGTTTGCATTATTGCAGTTCTTGCTTTTCTTTATACCGACCCGTTATCTGTCTTAAGCGGTTATAAAAACAGACCCTTTACACCCATCGAAAGACTCATGACGCAACCCAGAGTTATTATTTTTTATATCAGTCTCCTTTTATACCCTGCAAGTCCCAGACTGGCACTGCTGCATGACATAGAAATATCATCAGGCCTTTTCGCCCCCTGGACAACGCTTCCTTCCATTGTCCTTGTTGCAGGGCTTATATTTTTTTTAATGATTATGGCCAAAAAGCACCCTCTCCTTTCATTCTGCGGACTATTCTTTTTTATGAACCATATTATTGAGGGCTCGATTTTCAATCTTGAACCTATATATGAACACCGCAACTATCTGCCATCAATGCTCTTTTTTGTTATCATTTCTTTATTTTTGCTGCGTGTTCTCAAACATTTTTCATACAGCAAGCCTTTGAGGGCACTTATCGTTTTCAGCATTGTCATCATCCTTATCTGTAATTCCCATACAGTCCATTTCCGGAACCACACTTTTATTAACGCAGAGACCCTCTGGCGTGATACTGCTGCGAAGTCACCAGGTATGAGCGTTGTACATATTAACCTTGGAAAGAGTTTGTGGAACAAAGGCAAATCTTCAGAAGCCATGGATGAATACAGGAAAGCTCTTTCCCTGAATCATTACATGAACTTGACTCAAATCGGAGTTGCCCATTATAATTCCGGTCTGTATTATGCTCATGAAACTAAAAATTACCAAAAAGCTCTCTTTCATTTTGAAAAAGCTCTTGAAATTGTTGACGGCCGCCCTGAAATCTGGGCGGAAGCAGCCCGTACAAACCTGATTCTCGGAAACAGACAAAAGGCACTTGAAAATGTTCAATTTGCACTTAAATATTGGCCTGAAGATCTTGACCTTTTGAACGGACTAAGCCTTATCCAGTATAAATCAGGAGAAACAGATAAAGCTTTCAATACTGCGCAAAAAATACTTTTTGCCAGATCAGATGCAGACAAACCTTTAATATTGTTAGCTGAAATATCGAGCAAAAGAGGAAATATTAAAAAAGCGATAAAATACTGGGAAAA
>CAZTYY010000068.1:0-14774 GCA_964617785.1 uncultured Desulfobacterales bacterium
TTATTACTGCCTGAGACCTGCATCAAGATTTTGCTCATCCGGCCTGGAAGGAATATTTGAACGTATCAGAACATTTTGTTGAAGCGCTTTAAAGACCCGGTCGATCCTTTCCACGCCATCTCTAATCTCTCCTATTCCTGTTTTAGTATTCCGGGTTATTTCGGGAACATCTCGGCTTCCTTTTTCGAGATTTGACATGATTATATTGAGCTTTCCAAGGTTTTTTTCAACATCTTTTAGAATTCTTTCAACATGATTTACAGTTTCAGGGGCTTTTGTTGAAGCTGTCCTGATATTGTCAAGAATATCAGCCGCCTGGTCAAGACGCTGGATAACGTTATCAACCAGTTCTCTTGATTTGAGAATACTTCCGGCCGTGCCTTTGCCGGCCTGTACATCTTTTAAAAGCATGTTGGTGTTATCCAATGCTGTAAAAAGCGGCCCATCAGGCTCGCGTAGAACCCTGACAATCTCTGAAAGATCCTGAAGCGCCTGAATCATCATTTTTGCTGTTTTTTCAATTTCAAACTCTTCAAGAATTTCAGTTAAAGACTTTTTTTCAACAGAACTTATCTCTCCTCCGGGCAACAAAGGATCTGAATTCGGGTCGCCGGGCTTGATGGAAACATATTCATCTCCGATCAACGTAGGACTTTCTACTGATGCTACGGTATCTGTTCTAATTCTGTTGGCGTAGTTCTCAAGAATTGCCAGTTTGACCATTACCCTGTTTTCAACCAGAATAATTTCCTGAACATTGCCGATATCGGTCTTAAAAAGTTTTACCGCGGCATTGATCTGAAGGTTATAGCTTTCATTAAATGTTGTGTAGTAAGCAACATATTTTCTGAACCAGTTTTGCCCCCTCCCGATAAAGATGACGGTTGTCAGTAAAAGTATTGTAATGCCTATGATAAACATACCGACAATCTTTTCCATTTTTTCGTAATTTGGCTGCATAATGGTCCGCTAATTTGCTCTGTCAGGAAACGGTAACCGTATCCTGCTTTATTCGTATAATTTTTTCTGAAAACCTGTTTATAAAATTGTTATTAGAATGCATAACAACAGGGACTTTTTTCTTTAAAAGAATATTCATACTGTCAGTGAAAGCACTATATTGACTGTCATCGATGAAACTTTCAGGACGATCAACCAGCAGGAGTTCCGCAGGTTTGATCATTTCTCGAATCATGATAGCAATTCCTAACTCTGCCTGGCTCAAATCAGCTGGTCTGAAATCAAGTTTTTCGCTGATATTAAAAGTTCTGCAGAGTGCCTCCGCCCGATCATCCAAAGAGACCGCCAGGCTGTTTTCAAAATAGTAGCGAGGCAACAGCATGTTTTCGCGTATCGTTCTGTTGCTCAGCATTGCTGCATCAGGACCAATATAGCCTATTTTGCTTTTAAATGGAAGCAGGCGTTTGTAATCGGCAAAATTGAGGATTTCTCCCATGAAGCGATATGTACCGCTTACAGGAGTTGAAAGTGTTGCAAGGGCTCTCAGCAAAAGCCTGGTGTTGTCTGCAGAGTCCGACTCAATGGAGCAGATATCACCCGTGGACAGGATAAAATGATCTGCGCTGAGAACTTTATTCTTATCCAGATGATTTATCCTGTAATTTGTCAGTTCGGTTATATACATGTTCTACGAAGCCATCAAACTTATTAAAGATAAAAAACAGCTGAAATAAATATGTTTATAACCAGGCAGTAAAAAAAACACTCAATTAGCGCCCTTGATGTTACCTGGGGGAGTTGTGTAAATTGTCTTTTAATGCCGATTCCATGATACAGGGTAACAGTAGTAACAGTCATGCCAAACAAAATCGCTTTTACAATCCCTACCGCGATATCTGATACAGAGATAGCTTGAGCGATTTTAACCGGGAAATTACCCATCGGCAGATATGTAATTGTCCATATGATGATATATCCTCCCAAGATTGATACAAGGTCAAAAACAATAAAAAGGCAGAGCATTGCGGATGTTATTCCGATAAGCCTTGGAAGAAAGATGATTCTCATGGGATCAATTCCTGCCATTTCGATTGCTTCCAGCTCATTCAGAATATTCATATAGCTGATCTCAATTGTCACAGCAGACGCAGACCTTAGAATGACCACGAGTGCTGTAATTATGGGGCCGAGTTCCCTGATTATAAGAATAATGATAACTTTTTCAAGGTTATACTGTCCTGACAATTGTGCAAACTGGAAAATAAGCATGCTCCCTATCAGAAGAGAGATGGGGATTATTGCCGGAAGTGCTTGAACTCCTGTAAAATAAATCTGTTCAACAGTGGCCCGCCTGACAACCTTTCGTCCCTGTTTCGGTTTTGAGAGAACAAGTGTAAAAAACCGGTATATTACTGCGCTGAGATTAAGAACATGGTTAACGGATACAATTGTTTTTCTTCCAATATAGCCGGACAATTTATTCATTTTCGATTCAAGAATGCTTTAAACATAATTAAGAACACAAGGGACAGTTGACTTCAAACTGATCTTACAATATAAAAGCATATAAGGTCAACCTGTGGCAGGTTTTTCAATTTTTCACAAGAAGCCGAGGGTGTTGTAAGATGGTTCCCTTCGGTTCTTCAGTTTGATAGGGAGATTTATGCGCCCCTGTCACTTAATGCCACCGGAAAACTGGAATGACGTTTTTTCAATGAAAACCAAACAAACAGATATTTGAAGGCACTTAATTTCAGGAGGGGATTGACGCATTGCAGCTGAACCTTAAATTTTGTTTTTGCCTTTTTGCTTTTTTCTTTTTTCTTGTTGTTTTTACCAGCAAAGGACAATCGTCGCCCTTTACCTGCCATTATGCAAAAATAATTGTAAAGGCAGAAGCCTTGCTGAACAGAGGTTTCTTTTCCGAAGCTCTGGCAAAGTTTCAAATGGTGGCCGACAACTCGAAGAGCCTGGATCAAAAAGCAAAAGCACTGTTTTTCACAGGTAAAATCAACACTGTTTACTTGGACCAGCAGGAAAAGGCATTAAAGCTTTTTAATCGAATATTGACAAACTGTCCGGAGAGTTCTGCTGCACCAGATGCTTTTTTTGAAACCGGCATTATTTTTTTTGACCTTAAACAATATCAAAAAGCGCACTCGGTCTTTACCCGGTACGAAAAAAAATACCCTGGGAATCCGAGGCAGAAATCAGCTCAAGTATGGGCTGATATATCAAAAGAACTGTTTGAAAATAAAAGGAAAGCAGATAAAAAATCTAAGATAGAACGCGTTAAAAATGTGGAAGAAACCGTGTTAAGGGTGCTGGTTAAAAATCCTGCAAAAAAAATTGAGGTGATTTCTACTAACAACATCGTCATTTTAGATAATGCTTCCAGGAAAATGTATTATTCAGGGTGGGGGCCGTTGGTATTGACAGAAAAAAACAACAGGATTTTATTAAACGGTCACAATACTGGTTTAAGCGCATGCAGGATACAATCTGATGCACCAACTCTCCGCATCAACGGGTCTCGCTTTCGAGGTTTTTTTACTATACAAGCAAAACTAAACAGTCTATATGCCATTAACCATGTAAACATTGAAGAGTATCTTTATGGGGTTATCCCTAAAGAAATGCCGACAAAATGGGACAAACAGGCGCTTATGGCACAAGCTGTGGCCGCCCGTACATATGCGCTCTGTATTAAAAATAAAAATCGGCATGAAGGATATGACATTGAAGCCACAACCGCAGCCCAAGTATATGGCGGGCATTCAGCTGAAACCATTCGGACCACAGCGGCTGTTAAAGCAACAAACGGGCAGGTTATGACGCATAAAGGCAGACTGATTATTGCATATTTTCATTCAAACAGCGGTGGACATACTGAAGACCCTGTTAATGTTTGGAATGTTAAAATTCCTTACCTTCAGGCAGTTCCTGATAATTTCAGTGCCACTGCTCCTGGAAATGGATGGGAGTTTTTTCTTTCATTCAAGAATATTAAAAACAGTTTAAATAAAAACGGCATGAACATCGGTCGTATTAAACAGTTGCAAATAGAAGAAAAGTCTCCTTCGGGCAGAAATCGGAAAATTCGGATTTTAACAGAAAAAGGAGCTTTTAACATATCAGGAACTCTGTTTCGCGCCTCAATAGGTGAGGCTAAAATAAAGAGTACGATGTTTAACGTCATTTCACGTCGTGAAGGTGTTCTGTTTAAAGGCCGGGGGTACGGCCATGGTGTGGGGATGAGCCAGTGGGGTGCCCGGAAAATGGCGATGACGGGATCAAACTATAAAGATATTTTAAAATATTATTACCAGGGCGTAAAAATTGTGATGATTGACAACCTGCATTTTAGTTCTGCATAGACCATAGTGAAATATAAAAATAGTGAAATATAAAAATGGTAAAACAAAAAAGAGGTAGGCAAATGAAAGATCACACTCTGCTGCTGTCCGTTTTTATACTGCTGTTTATGGGTTGCGGCGCAGCATTTTGCAATGAGGAAGCTCAGTTTGTAGAATCTATAGGAAAAGGAAATATAAATTGGAGCAGTGGTTTTGTCCGGGCAATCGGGACAGGCGCACCACCAAGTTGGGCTTATGGCAAACCACAAGCCCGCTCGTTAGCGCTAACAACGGCAAGGATGGTTGCATACAGAAACTTGCTGGAGGTTGTTCAGGGCATCAGAGTTGATTCAAAAACAACGGTAAAAGAATTTATCATTACTGATGGTTCAATCAACGCTCAGTTTGATAGTATGATCAGGGGCGCAGAAGTGATAAAGAAGGAGTACAAACCTAATGAAACCGTTGAAGTTACAGTCCAAATGAGTATGACAGGAGGATTCACGCAACTGATACTTCCCAGTGATATTATGCATGTGGAGCCGGTTAAAACAACAAGTTCCGTAGAACAACTTGCTGAATCAGATAGCGATTCAAAGCCTGATGTTTTCACAGGTCTTGTAGTTGATGCAAGGGGTCTTAAAATACAACCTGTAATCGCTCTGAAAATATTAAATGAAAACGGAAAGGAAGTATACGGATCAGCTTACGTGAGCCGTGAACATGCTGTGCAACAGGGTATGTGTGGATATTTTACGGATATTAACAAGGCGATTGTCGACAAACGCGTAGGCGACAACCCGCTTGTTGTTAAAGGAATAAAAACAAAAGAGCCTGAAAACTCAGATATTATAATCAGCAATGCCGATGCTTCCATATTGAAAAGCACACCTGAAAACCTCTTTTTTCTTAGAAAATGTTGCGTTAATATTATCGTAGACTAAAGACTTAGAGACGGTTGGATGAAATTTTTAGTAAAAAATTCTATTCTTTTACATGCAATTTCAATCTCTCTTATTTTTATTCATGGTACCGCGATTGCTTCGAGCAAGATCGAAATACAACTGCTAAAGGGAACGGCTTCTTTAATTACAAAATCAGAGCAGGTTCCATTGTCTTCAGGCGATTTGATTGGCAATGAAGACATGGTCCAAACCGGTCCGGATTCAAGGGTTGAAATAATGCTGCCGGATGGAAGCTATATCAGATTTGATGAACATACGATATTTAAATTGAAAGCAATATCAGTCGACTCAAAGGATGGCACAAGACATATAAATGTAAATTTGATCGTTGGAAAGATTTGGGGAAAGATTAGGGCTGGTGTATCACTTACTGTTTCTACAAAAACAGCAATTGCAAAATCAATGCGTAGTGTTTTTAGAGCCAATGCCGGCAAAGATGATACAACACAAATAAAAGCCTACTTAGGTGAAGTCAAGGTAATGAACAAGCCTGTCCCGGCTGCTGTATCTAATGAAGGATGGTCCCATATAATACAAGCTCTTCAGCAGATAGTCGTTCATCCGGACGGAACGGCTACAAAGCCGTTCCGTTTTTCCATAAAGGCAGATGAAAACGAATGGGTACGATGGAACCGGAAAAGAGACATTGCACAAAAAAAATAGATGAGTGCTTAAGAAACCAAGTTTTGGCTACAATCCGGCTTTTTCTCTTATTACATCCACCATATCAGTCTTTTCCCAGGTAAAACCAGGCTCGTTTCTGCCAAAATGACCGTATGATGAAGTTTTTTTGTATATAGGTTTTAGCAGGTCCAATTTTTGTATGATTGCAGCAGGCCTGAGATCAAATATTTCACTTATAATTTTTGCAATCTTTTCTGAAGAGATGGCACCGGTACCCATGGTATTTACAAGAACAGAAACCGGTTCGGCAACGCCTATCGCGTAAGCCAGCTGAATCTCACATTTTTTTGCCAATCCCGCCGCAACAATATTTTTTGCCACGTAACGTCCCATGTACGAAGCACTTCGGTCAACTTTGGACGGGTCCTTTCCGGAAAAACAGCCTCCTCCATGGCTACCCTGTCCACCGTAAGTATCTACAATGATCTTTCGGCCTGTAAGACCGCAGTCGCCCATAGGACCACCAACAACAAATTTACCTGTTGGATTGATAAAATATCGTGTGTCACCGTCAACCATATCAAGTGGAACAACCTTTTTAATGACTTCTTCGATAACAGCTTCTCTAAGGTCTTCATATTCCACGTCTGGCTTGTGCTGGGTTGAAACCACTACCGTGTCTACACGTTTAGGAGTATTGTTTTCATATTCAATTGTAACCTGGGATTTACCGTCAGGCCTAAGAAAATCAAGAGAGCCGTTTTTCCGGACTTTTGCCAAACGTTTTGTCAGTTTGTGGGCAAGCATAATCGGCATGGGCATCATCTCGGGTGTTTCATCAGTTGCAAATCCGAACATCAGTCCCTGGTCACCGGCACCCTGCTCTTTATAAAGTCCGTCACCTTCGTTTACGCCCTGTGCTATATCCGGAGATTGGCGGTCAATACTTGTGATAACCGAACAGGTTTGCCAGTCAAAACCCATCTGGGAAGAGTGGTATCCTATTTCTCTGATCGTATCTCTCACAATTTGGGGCATATCGACATAACAGCTTGTCGTTATTTCACCTGCAATAAAAGCAATGCCGGTTGTAACCATCGTTTCACAGGCAACTCGGCATTTCGTGTCCTGAGAAATAATTGCATCAAGTATGGAATCTGAAATTGCATCAGCAACCTTGTCAGGGTGCCCCTCTGTTACTGATTCGGATGTAAATAAAAATTTGTCCATGGCCATGCATCTCCTTTTGAATGTTTTTCTTTTTGTTTTTTGATATTACAAGCTTTTATTTTAATCAAGTATCATGTTGTCGATTAGACGGGTTTTTCCGATAAATACGGCAAGAGCCATCAGGACAGGCCTGTCAATCGTATCAACATTTTCAATTGTATCAGGATCACACACTGAAACGTAATCAATCCGAGTTTCCGGGTAAGATCGTATGAAATCAATGGTTTTATCAATAATAACCGACGAATTCTTTTCTCCTTTTCTAACCAGGGTTGCTGCTTTTCCAAGAGACTTGTAAAGACAAATCGCTGATGATCTTTGGTCAGGTGTAAGGTACGCATTGCGTGAGCTCATGGCTAATCCGTCACTTTCTCTTACTGTCGGAATTCCTTTTATTTCAATGTCAAAATTTAAATCGCTAACCGTCTGCCGTATAACCGCAAGCTGCTGAAAATCTTTTTGCCCGAAAATTGCGATGTGCGGCTTAATTATATTAAACAGTTTTGTAACAACCGTTGCTACGCCTCTGAAATGCGTTGGCCTGGAAACACCACAAAGGTAATGAGGCAGTTTTTCAAGTTGCACATATGTCTGAAACTTTTTGCCATATAACATATCTGCATCGGGCATGAAAACGAGATCTACGCCTTCCTTGCCGGCAAGGTCCAGGTCTTTTTCAGTATCTCTTGGATATGCTTCAAGATCTTCTCCTGGGCCGAATTGTGTCGGATTGATGAAAATACTCAAAATCAGATAGTCACCGAGTTTCCGTCCTTCACGAAGAAGAGACAGATGTCCGTCATGCAGAAATCCCATTGTAGGGACGAACGAGATAGTTTGTCCCTGTCGCCGTATCTTCTCAGATGTTACCTGCATTTTTTTAGAAGTTTTAATGAGTTCGATACTCAACCTCTCTGTATATATAATGGATTTTTAACAGTGGTTTATTAAGGCTGATACATTAAAGGTTGTAAAGGAATTGACTCAAAATGTCAACTGTCGATTCAACAGAGGCATTGTTAAAGAATAAATAGGCCGGATATATGAATAACCAGGCATATTTATAAAAGGCGTAGGCTTATATTTCAGATAACACAATGTAATTCTTTAGAAAAAAATCTAATTTGGCCGCCTGGGCAGAAGTGAGTTCCCCAAACTGCCCTCCACATCTGCGCATCTGTGTTGAACTGAAAAAGTTAAACTTTTTCAGTTCAAGGTCGGATGCGACTTTAAATGGAATGTCTTTTAGATGAAAACCGTTATCGCTAACGAAAATTGAAATGAGGTCCTTGGCAATAGGCACTTTTTTTCCTGCCAAATATTGAAAGGCAAGCCCTTTTTCGCTGATATCGATTATCTGGCCTCGCTTTGAAGAATGTGGCTCGAATGTCGCATACGTGCCTTTAGCAACTTTAAAGCGCTCGCATTCTCGACGATCTTCTGTCTGTAGGCCTTCAGTCATCGTCCCCTCTTTAAACCTAATTTTATTTCCGGGGTCATCTTTTTTGTTTAATAATCACTCTTATCAACAATCTTTCTACATCTTTAACCGCCTTTTTCTGTCATGATTTTCACTGTCAATGATGTATTCTCTCTTATCAGCGCCGAATCGTCTTTCAGGTATGTACCAGGAATATGAAAAAACTCTTCTTTCAATTCCGCTACGTCTTTCCGTTGGGCCATTTTCATCCAGCAATAGAGATTTTTTGTCAAACATATGGCTATGCAGCATACTCATCAACCCGGTCATATTAGTTCGATACTCACTTTTTCACATACCGAAACGTTGCCTTCTGTCCGAATCCAATTTGTCATAGATGAACTTAGTTTACTGTACATGAAAAAGCATAGCAAATGCAATATGGAATGATTGCGGAAAGAACATGGATAAAAAACCCATATTAATTGATGTTCAACAAATATGTTTTTAGGTTTACCGCTCTATCTTTTTTTCACAAGTCATTCACTGGATCGCTCGGATTGGAACCTATGCTTTAATGTTTATATTGCTGTGTCGTCTAATTGCTGTTTGACAATTTTATATATTTTCTGATATTATTAAGCAATGCTAAAGCTGTGCTAATCGTCATGCTTTTTTCTACCACTCTGTTCGATTGGATACTCGGGAACAACTGCTACTAAAATATCGCCGCTTATGATCGCTGTTTTTAATAACAGATCCACTTTGTTTAAAAGAGTCGTTATGTCGGTATCAGGTATAATAAAAAATACTGAACGCAGAAAAAATAGAAGATACATGGTTCAAGACAATGTATTTGCTGTATTCAGGCGATGGCCCAACTCTTCAAGCCTGGTCAATATTGTTGATATCAGCCGGGGTGGGTTTGCCTTTGTCGGTATGGATGAAATATCTCATGACCGGCTTGAACTCGATATTTTTGTAAGCGGTGATGGTCGCCGCCTTGGCAAAATCCCGTTTAAAATAATTTCAAAAACAGATAAGGCAAAAGAAGATCGCTTCTATTCTTTTATTCAAAGACGTTTTGGAGCCCGGTTTGACGACCTTTCAGATTCAAAGACCTTACAGATTGACAGTTTCATCAATAATCATAAAGTCATGGACAGCCTTCCTGACACACCTGCCTGATAAAACATTTTCACATTTTTAGACCACCAGGGTTGACATTTCCATTAAAAGGCAAATTTTATTGCATTGGGTTTGACAGGTTAATAAAACTATGACGGAGCACAGGAGAAAAAAATGGAAGCAAGAAAAGAGACCAGACAGTTTAAAACGGAAGTGCAGCAGCTTTTAAACCTTATCATCAATTCCCTTTATTCAAACCAGGAAATATTCTTTCGCGAGCTGATTTCTAATGCATCAGATGCAATAGACAAGCTTCGTTTCAAGTCCCAGACAGAGCCTGAAATTCTGGGAGACGATGCGGAGTTCAAGATAAAAATAATCGCCAACAGCGATAAAAGAACCCTGACTATATCAGATAACGGCATCGGGATGGATTATGATGAAGTACTTGATAACATCGGCACCATTGCAAAAAGCGGAACAGTTGCTTTTCTTGAAGCCCTCGAAAAGTCAAAAAAAGAGAACACGTTGACACCTGAATTGATTGGTCAGTTTGGTGTAGGGTTTTACAGTTCGTTTATTGTAGCTGATAAAGTTACGATAATTACAAAAGCAGCAGGGTCTGAAATCGCTGTTAAATGGACCTCGACAGGAGATGGCTCTTTTGAAATCGAAGAAACAACAAAGGACTCACGCGGTATGGATGTGATTCTTGAACTTAAGGAAAAAGAAGAAGATGGGGAAGATTTTACTGACGAGTTTACTATTCGAAGAATTGTGAAACAGCATTCGGACTTTGTCAGCTATCCGGTTGTTATGGATGTTGAAAAAGATGAACCAATCCCTGAAAAAGAACAGGTGCTGGATAAGGATGGAAAGCCTGTGGGAGATACAACAAGGAAGGTTGTAGGCGAAGAAACTTTAAACTCCATGAAAGCCATATGGCTTAAACAAAAAAATGATGTTACGGAAGAGGAATACAATGAGTTCTATAAGCACCTGGGCCATGACTGGAACCCCCCGCTTGAAAAACTGCACATGAAAATGGAAGGAACTACCGAATACAATGTCCTTCTTTATATCCCTTCAAAAGCACCGTTTGATATGTTCAGTCCGGACCGGAAGCACGGCCTTCAGCTTTACTGCAAACGCGTTTTTATCATGGATGACTGCAAGGAGTTGATTCCGGACTATTTCGGTTTTGTAAAAGGTGTTGTCGACGCACCGGATCTGAACCTCAACATCAGCCGGGAAATATTACAGCAGGACAGGCTGGTAAAAAACATCAGGAAAAATCTTGTTAAAAAGGTGTTCGATCTTTTTTCAGGAATGGAAAAGGAAAAATATGAGGCGTTTTATGAAGAATTCGGCCCTGCCTTGAAAAGTGGTATTCACACAGACTTTGAAAACAAGGATAAAATTGCTGATCTCATCCGCTATAAAACAACCAAATCTGATGACAAGCTCATATCCTTTAAAGAATATGTCGGTAATATGCAGCCTGACCAGAAGGACATCTATTATATCACAGGAGAAAACCTTTCATCCATCATGAACAGTCCGCATCTTGAAGTGCTAAAGGAAAAAGAATATGAAGTGCTTCTTTTAACGGATCCTGTGGATGAATGGGTTGTCATGTCACTTACCGAATATGACGGAAAAGCTTTAAAAAGTGCGGAAAAAGGCGATCTCGACCTTGAAGGAGACAAGAAAGCGGAAAAAGGCGACTATTCAGTCCTGTTCGAACACATTAAAATAAGGCTTGATAAAACAATAAAAGAAGTCAAGCCGTCAACCCGGTTAAAAGACTCGGTTGCATGTCTTTCCGGAGACACATATGATATGAGCGCATATATGGAAAAGATTTTAAAGTCGACCGGTCAGAAGACTCCTGATACTAAACGTGTTCTTGAGCTGAACACAGGCCATCCTGTTGTTGTGAAGCTAAAGGAATTGTTTGACAAAGACAAAAAGAGTGAGGTTGTTAATGACTATGCGGATCTTCTGTTTGATATGGCGATAATCGGTGAAGGCGGCAAGGTTGAAAATCCGGCAAAGTTTTCTAAACTCATCGGCGAACTGATGGCAAATTCTCTTAACTGATCAGGGATTGAATTCCCCTGAAGTGTGATGTATGTAATAAAAAATACTTTATCAAGATCAGGGGAATATCATGGGACAGGAAACACCAGGCAATCAAGAGACCGAAAAAAGATCTGAACAAAGAAAACGTATTGATCAGTATTACAGTGTGGAGTTTCTGATAAAAGATCTTGGAAGGATCTATCAATTCAAAATCTGGGACTTGTCTTCAAATGGGATGTGCATCCTTGTGAAGGATGATTCCAAAGTGCTCGAACATTTAAAGATCGGTGAAGTTGTTAAGATGAAATATTATCATGATGAACTGCTAAAACCTGTGGAGCATTTTGAAACCGAAGTAAAGCACATTACAAAGGAGGAATCCGGACGGTTCAAGGGGCATCATATGATAGGCCTTTCGATCAATAAAAATACTAAAACAGACCTATAAGAATATCCTGTCTGAACCACCGGAGAACTAAAAGTGACCGACTTTTCATTTCAGGAAATGTTTCCCCTCATCGGAGATAAAACAAGGGGTGATAAAACAGGGGGAGATAAAACAGGTGACGATAAAACCGAATACCGGCTTTTAAGCAGCGAGTCCATATCAAAGGCGATATTCGAAGGCAGAAAAATTATCAAGGTTTCTTCAGAAGGGTTGATCAACCTTGTTGAAACAGCTTTCAAAGATGTAGCGCATCTGTACAGAACCTCCCACCTTAAATTGCTGAAAAAAATTTTAGATGATCCAAAAAGCTCTGAAAACGATCAATACGTTGCCCTTGAGATGCTTAAAAACGCGGTTATTTCATCAGACTTTATTTTTCCCATGTGCCAGGATACGGGGACTGCAATCGTTATGGGTAAAAAAGGCCAGCATATATTTACCGATTTTTTAGATGAGGAAGCTATTTCAAAAGGCATATTCAATGCATATACGAAAAATAATCTAAGATACTCCCAAATGGCGCCGCTTAGCATGTATGATGAAAAAAATACCGGATGCAACCTTCCTGCCCAGATTGAGCTGTATGCGGTTGGCGGAGATGAATACAGCTTTCTTTTTATGGCCAAGGGCGGTGGATCTGCCAACAAGACATATTTGTTCCAGGAAACAAGGGCGCTTTTAAATAAAGGCGTGCTGATCGATTATCTTAGCGGCAAAATGAAAGCACTCGGCACTGCAGCGTGCCCGCCATATCATTTGGCAATTGCGGTTGGCGGCACTTCAGCTGAGTTAAATCTAAAAACCGTGAAACTTGCTTCAGCAGGTTATTTTGACAATCTTCCATCATCCGGTAATGAGCTGGGCCATGCGTTTCGAGACAAAGAGCTTGAAAAGGAGTTGCTTACTATTTCACGTAATTTTGGAATAGGCGCTCAGTTCGGCGGCAAATATTTTTGTCATGATGTAAGGGTTATTCGTCTTCCAAGGCATGGTGCATCCTGCCCTGTGGGTATAGGAGTGAGCTGCAGTGCGGACAGAAATATAAAAGCTAAAATAACCGGAGACGGAATCTTTCTGGAACAGTTGGACCGGAACCCGGCCCGCTTCTTACCGGAAACAGGTGAAAAAGAATCCGCTTCTATCCGCATAGACCTGAACAAGCCCATGTCTGAGATAAGGGAGGTTCTCAGCCGTTTTCCGGTTGCAACGCGTCTGAGTCTTGACGGCAACATCGTTGTTGCAAGGGATATCGCTCACGCAAAAATCATGGAACGTCTGGAAAAAGGGGAGGCGCTTCCCCAATACTTCAAAGATCATATTGTTTATTATGCCGGTCCAGCCAAAACTCCGGAAGGGTATCCGTCAGGCTCCTTCGGCCCCACAACAGCAGGCCGCATGGATACGTATGTGCCTGTTTTTCAGAAGCAGGGCGGTTCCATGGTCATGCTGGCAAAAGGAAATCGTTCAAAAGGCGTGACAGAATCCTGCAAACAATACGGCGGTTTCTACCTTGGCTCCATCGGTGGGCCTGCGGCACGGCTTGGAAAAGATTGTATTACAAATGTCGAGATCCTTGAATTCTCCGAGCTTGGAATGGAGGCTGTTTTTATGATTACCGTAAAAAATTTTCCGGCCTTTATTATCGTTGATGACAAGGGAAATGATTTTTTTGAAGCACTTTTGTAGATAGTTTTCAGTGTAGCTTCTTAATAGTCCCGGGGCAAGGACATCTCAGTTATAAATATCTGAAACTCGCTTCGCTCAGACAGTCACCTATTTATAACTGAGACATCCTTGCCCCGTATCTCTTTTTGAGAGCTTACCTATAATTCAAATAAAAAGAGGCAGAATCATTTCTGACCCCGCCTCTTTCATCTTTTAACTTTTTACAAGTGCCATACTATGGCAGATATTCACAGGGTACACCAGGTGGTAAAGGACTTTCACAGTCTTCACACTCCACATTCTTCCATTTGCCTTGAAGAAAAGGGGAATGTGTCCCAAAAGGATTCCTCACCATTGTCTTGACCCATTTGGCATAAGGAATGCCTCCTGCTGTATCTTCTGTATAAAATTTGGGAGACATCATGATCGTATGATCCATTCCTGCAGCAATGTAATAACGGTAGTTGGGTGATGACGCTGCTGTACTATAGGCATAGTCTGTCATAATAGAATTCCATTCACACATTATACGTGCAGTAGGAGCCCATGCAAGCGGAGTGTTTAAATTTTCCATTACATTTAAGAAACCGACCTGTGTTCCGTCATAGGCTGTTGTATACTGGGCAAGTTTACTCCATGGGTATCTGGCAGCAATATCTGTATACACTTGATCCATACTCATGCCTTCAGTATAACCATCCGGGAAAATCCAGTTCGGCATCTGAACATTCCAACTAGCAAGTCCTTCAGTTGCGAAATCACCACCCATGACACCATTACCTGCGTCACCAAGAAGGTAGACCCATGAAAATGGATAAGCTTTCTTTATATACGGAAAACCTAGTGTGGCCCCGTAGCTTCCGGCGCTTGAACCTGTGACAAATATTTTATTA
>CAZTYY010000069.1:0-14732 GCA_964617785.1 uncultured Desulfobacterales bacterium
TGATGCCTTTTAAACAAACTGTCGCTTAAAAGAAGTCCCAAAGAATATAAAAAATCATGTTTGGTATATTTGTTGCTTTTTTTTAATTCAACTAACCTTTCGTAAGAAAAGATTTAATCATGAAAAGAAAAAAAGCGGAAAAAGAAAGGAAAATAAAAGTTACCGGTATAGTTATCCCTGCTGATTGGGATTCAAACGGCAAAGCGATTGCCTTTGCTGTATCCACATTTAATGAAAAAGAATATCTGGTTAGATACATAGATGATAAGCGCGATCTCGAACACTTTCTCGGAAAGAAAGTGTTTGTTGAAGGGACTCTATTTCAGTCGGAATCACTAAAAGTAATTTATATTCAAACGATTGGGCTGGTTTAAATGTTGAAAAAATGAAAAAGGGATTTCGTCTACTTTTTAAATTCCTCTTTATTTATGCCATATTTATGTAACAGTTTATGAAGTTGTCTTGTACTGATCCCTGCATCACTTGCTGATTTGTCAATGCGCCCTTTGTTAACCGATAAAATTTCTTTGAGATACTGCCTTTCAATATTCTCTACTCCAGTCCGCCGTATGTCCGCCAACCTTTTTGCCGCGTTCACATGGATTTGTGCCAACGGCTTATTATTTTCAAACAACTCCCCGGGAAAGCTTTCAGGAAAAAGAGTGTTTCTAGTTTCTAGAATATATGCCCGTTCAACAAGATTCTCCAGTTCTCTTATATTACCGGGCCAGTCGTATTGGGTGAGCCCATCCAATACCATCGGGTGAGCTTCATGTATTTCTTTTCCGTGAAACAGGTTCAGTCTTTTCAAGAATAGAGATATGAACTTCGGAATATCTTCCTTCCTATCTCGAAGCGGAGGTAGCTCTATGGGGAATACATTGAGGCGATAGTAAAGATCTTTCCTGTACGTTCCCGATTCAACCATGACTTTTAAATCAGCATTTGTTGCGACGATGAATCGAACATCAATCTCTATTGAGATCTCCCCTCCGATGGGCTGTATCGTCTTCTCCTGTAAAACTTGCAAAAGCTTTATTTGTGTTGCTGGTGTAATGGTGCTGATTTCATCCAGAAAAAGAGTGCCCTCTTGGGCAATAGCAAATTTACCGAGTTTTCGCCTTTCAGCACCCGTGAACGCTCCTTTTTCATGACCGAATAATTCGCTTTCTATAAGTGTGTCTGGAATTGCACCGCAATGAACGCTGATGAATTGATTGTTTTTTCTATTGCTATGGGCATGAATAAGGCGAGCCATAACTCCCTTGCCTGTGCCTGTTTCGCCTTGCAATAAAACAGTAGTTTTTGTTGGGGCAACGGAACGTATTTTTATTAACACTTCTTTCATTAATGGATTTTTAGTTTGAATAACATCGATAAAATCCTTTTCCCAAAACTGATCCCTTAAATAGTCCAATTCTTCATGGACGATGATATCGTCCTGAATTTTTTGTGTAACCAGTTCTACTTCATCGGCATTGACCGGCTCCGCTATATAGTTACTGGCTCCTGCCTTCACTGCAAATACTGCATTTCTGATATTCTCTGTCGGTGTAATAATAATTATTTCGGCTGTAGGAAAATATTGAAAATACGGTTTTAATACGGATTTATAGTAATTTTGATAGTTATTTGAATCAGGTTTACTGCCGATTAAATGAATATCAAAAAAGTTGTATTCGTGTCTTTTTTGTTTGAACAGTTCAAGGCATTCTTTCTCATCAGCGGCTACAATAATATCATATTGATTTCGTAAACAGTCAGTGAGGGTTTGAACAGTATTCGAGTTTGAAGTCGCCAGCAAAATAGATTTTTTTTGATGTTTTATCATAACCAGCTATGATGTCATTATATTATTGTCATACCGATGATGGCATGATTCCAAAGATAATCTGCTAAGCTCTTATTACAAAATATCAAAAAATACTATAAAAATATAACACCTGGCAGCAATGGAAGCGCTGACTAAAAACTCTTGTCAATATTTATTAAATAAATGCCTCATTGGAAATCGGAATTGACAGTACCGATTTCAATCAAATAATTGGTTATCTTTTAATCTTTATGGGATGACTCTCATTTAATATTCTTTGTAACATTATTAATTTAAGGTGGTTAGCAAAATACGATAATAGACTTTTGAAAATAGGAAGATATGAAGATGATGGCATAAGAATTGCTCTTTTCCCGGTCATTTTACCAGAACATTGCTGGAGTTTATACATGGATAAAAAAACAATCGAAATCTGTAGAAACATACTTGAAGAACAATTGGATATGCTGACTCATAGTGGACACCAAGCCATTAGCGGACTGATCGGACAAGAAAATTTGCACGCAGATCCACTTGACCGGGCGACTGCCGAGATAAATCAAGGATTTATGCTTAGGATCAAAGATCGAGAAAGCCGTTTAATAAACAAAATCAGAAATGCGCTGAAGCGAATTGAAGACGGTTCATTCGGTACCTGCGAATCATGCGAAGATGATATTGGGTTGGGACGTTTAAAGGCACGTCCGGTAGCAACCCATTGTATCAAATGTAAGTTAGAGTTGGAAATGATGGAAAAGCGGTTTAGGAATTGAGAAACAGATCAATATACATGATTAGACCACTGCCGGACAAGAAATTAATATCAAGGCAACCAACGTTGTTAAATTTAAACCTGGGAAAAAATTGAAAGATGCGATATAAAAAAAACGGGGTGGTTTATAATGTCGAAAATATAATTCAAACCGTCCCATTATTTTTTAATGAAGACGGTTATAGCTCATTCTTACATCTTATAGCCCATTACGGCTTTACTGAGTGTACACAATACCGGGGTAGGATCACATATTCCTTATATGATAGTTGGAGTGATTAATGGTAATACAAGCGGAACACGGATTTGGTAATATCCCTGAAGAATATAAAAGTTATGATAACGCTGCTATTGCGATTGTCCCGGTATCTTATGATGAAACCGCTTCATGGAAAAAAGGCTCTCGACATGGACCTGCAGCAATTATAGAAGCATCAGGACATTTGGAGTTATATGACATAGAAACCGATTCCGAGGTCTATCGCGAAGGTATATATACTGACAACCCTATTAAAGAATATGTTTCACCTGAAGAATCAGTACAAGAAGTTCGTGAGAGAGTTTCAAAACATCTCGCTCATAATAAATTCGTAGTCTGTTTAGGAGGAGAGCATTCAATCAGCGTTGGTGCTGCACAGGCTCATTCAGCAATTTTTAATGACCTTACTGTGTTACAACTTGACGCCCATACCGACCTACAGGAAGAATACAATGGTTCGCGATATAACCATAATTGCGTGATGGCCAGGATTTCAGAATTCTGTGATATCGTTCAAGTAGGAATAAGAAGCATGGACAAGGTAGAAAAGAAAAATTTACAAAGAGAGAAAGTATTTTTTGCTGATGCAATAATGAAAAGTCCCAGTTGGATTGATAATGTAATTAACAGGCTTTCGGAAAATGTATATATCACAATCGACCTCGATGTGTTCGATCTTTCGATCATGCCGGCAACAGGAACCCCGGAACCCGGAGGTTTGGACTGGTATCAAGTCACAAATTTACTGAAAAAAGTAGCAAAGATGCGTTCTGTTGTCGGATTTGATGTGGTCGAATTGTGTCCAAATGAGTACAGCTATCCGCAGGATTATCTTGCTGCAAAATTGATATATAAATTGTTAAGCTATACTTTCCAGGAGCGTCAAAATGGAAAAAAAAGATTTACTGGCTACACCCATTAACCATATCGATATTACTAGTTTCGATGCGAGGCCGATAGTGAAAGCAATGGGTGAAATGTCATTTACATCCAGAGAGATTGCAGGTGCCCTTGATATTCTCAACATGATGCTCAAAGACACCGAATGCACGATAATTCTTACTATTGCCGGCAGCACCGGTGCAGCCGGTTGCATGAAAATATATTCCGACCTAATTAAATATAATATGGTTGATGCTGTGGTCGCCACAGGGGCTTCAATAGTGGATATGGATTTTTTTGAAGCCTTGGGCTTTAAACATTATCAAGGAACAACCCATATTGATGACAACATGCTGAGGAGATTATATATTGATCGAATTTACGACACATATATTGATGAAGAGGAACTACAGATTTGCGATAATACAATCAGAAAAATATCAGACGCATTAGATCCCGGAGTTTATTCTTCAAGGGAATTCATCAAGAAAATGGGAAAATATCTTGTCGCTACTTCCCCTTCAAAAAAAGAATCACTGGTCCAGCTTGCCTATGAATATAACGTTCCGATATTTTGTCCGGCCTTTTCAGATTCGAGTGCGGGTTTTGGACTGGTAAAACACCAGTGGGAGAATCCTGATGCGCATGTGTCCATAGACTCTGTTCGAGATTTTAGAGAGCTGACAATGATTAAGATGAAGGCTCAGGCAACCGGACTTTTTATGATAGGTGGTGGGGTTCCCAAAAATTTCGTTCAGGATACGGTCGTATGTGCCGAAATTTTGGGGCAGGAAGTGTCTATGCATAAATATGCTGTGCAGATTACGGTTGCAGATGTCAGGGACGGTGCCTGCTCCAGCTCAACATTAAAAGAAGCATTATCCTGGGGCAAGGTTAGTGGTGCCTTTGAGCAGATGGTGTATGCGGAAGCGACTTCTGTTCTGCCGCTTATAGCAAGTGCGGCGTATCATGAAAAGTTATGGAAAAAACGCGGTCGCCGTGAATGGAGCACGCTCTTTTCGTAATCTAACTTGTTGATGTGAGGATGTGATGGTACCTGAAAAAATGTTCATTACAAAAGGAGTCGGTGCCCATAAAGACAGGCTTACTTCGTTTGAGGTGGCGTTGAGAAATGCCGGTATTGAAAAGTGCAACCTGGTGTACGTGTCAAGTATTTTACCACCCAATTGCAAAATTATCAGTAAATCAAATGGCATAGAATTATTAAAGCCCGGCCAAATCACCTATTGTGTAATGGCCAGAAATGAAACAAATGAGCCCAACCGGCTAATTTCCGCAGCCATTGGTATTGCAATGCCGAAAAATAATGACTCATACGGTTACCTCTCCGAACATCATGCCTGTGGAGAAACAGGGAGGTTTTCAGGTGATTACGCAGAAGATCTTGCTGCGACAATGTTGGCAACGACACTGGGTATACCATTTGATCCTGATCAGGCATGGGATGAAAGAAAAAATGTCTATCACGCAAGCGATCATATATTTAAAACACGGCATATATGTCAGTCAGCTGAGGGAGATAAGAGCGGACTCTGGACAACCGTGATTGCAACCGCGGTTTTTCTTATGTAGAACCATTGTGCGCTGATTTTAGGAAGCAATTCGACAGCGTCGATTCCATGGGTTGTTCGCACAATTAGACCACTATGGCGGCTTGTTTTTTTTTATTTCATCTCTATATCTCTTAAAAAAGGAATAGAACATGAGGAAAAAACTATTTCAAGAATAAAAAATATATTGACTCGTAAGCGCCCCTTTCATATAGAGACACAGATAATGCGAGTTTATGCCCATGATTCATCTTCCCTGAAATTTATGTGCATATGTATGTAAATTAGAATCCCAATTGGAGGCTGTCAGTGAAAACACTTTAAAAATGTATTACGGCGCTGCCGACACTTGCATCGCTGTTGCAGAAGCAAATCTCAGCGATCTGCTGAATCTATGTTCCAACAAAATGTAAGAAGAGAAATAAAATGAAAATCGCATGGTTATCGAGCTGGCCTCCCCGACATTGCGGTATTGCCACCTACTCGGAGGCACTGGTTGAGGCGCTCCGAAAAACGAAAAATGACATTCACGTCATTTGCCATCTTGATGGGGGAAGGAAGGATGAAAAAAAAGTTTACCCGGTGATGAATACAGATATTCCGGGTTGGGACGAGGCAATATACGATACCCTTCAAAAAATTGATCCTGATGTGCTTCACATCCAGCATGAGTATGGATTGTATCAAACTTCAAACGATTTTGCAGCGGGACTTTTCCGGCTTCTGTTCAGGCTGCATATCCAGAAGAAGTACCCGGTGGTGGTTACCTATCATTCGGTCTATACCCGACTCAATTTAAAGATGCGACTTTACATGGATGTCATGCAGCGTCTTGTTCATGCCGGTATTGTCCATGCCGAATATCAGTGGATGAATCTGCACTCCAATCTTGGCAGAATCGTAAACAACATGCACATTATCCCGCATGGTGCCTCAACAGAAACATCCGTCTCCCCGAAAGATGCAAAAAAGAAGCTGGGGCTTGAAGGGAAATCCGTCATAGGCATGCTCGGATGGTTTACTCCCACAAAAGGCTTTGACAGCGTACTGGACATCTGGGATGATCTTTCCCCTGATCTAAGTGAAGGCACAACGCTGGTGCTTGCCGGCGATGCGCGGCTGGGAGATCCCAATCAGCTGGAATACAGGCAAAAACTTCTTTCTCTTGTCGAGCAAAGCACACATAAAAATCGAATTCACGTAATGCTGGGCAGCTTCACTTCAGACCAATACACCCAAATATTGTCTTCTTTTGACCTGATGATAATGCCATACACCTTTGCCTCGCAAAGCGGTAACCTCGCCCACAGCTTTTCGCTCGGTGTACCGGCTGTCGTATCCGGGATCGAAGGACTTAAGGCTGAAGCTGAAGCAAGCGGTGCGGCCATAACCGTACCTTTAGGGGATAGTGATGAGCTCAAACGGGCCATATTAATGCTGATGGGAAATAAATCCTTACGTCTAAAGTATGCGAAACGAGCAAGGTCGTATGTCAAAAAAAAGATCTCCTGGTCCATCACTGCAAAAAAACATGTGCGGGTATACAAAAAGGCAGCAGCCCGTCAGAAACAGAGCGGAAATGATCTGATCGCTGAAGCCATCTTATAGCTTGGAGAGGAGTTAATGAATAAAACGCTGCATCTGGGTATCGGTCATTATGGTATCGGATTTCAGGACGGGGTCAATACAGTCATCGCCCGTAATGTTCAGGCACTTTTAGAAATCGATCCCTTCCTCAAAATCACCTTGTTTGGCAAACTGGGACCGGATTATCAGGATTTCATCAAGCCTGTTCCGGGAAGACTGGAATACCTCAATATTAACGAGTTTCATCCCGATGCAGAACTGCGAAGGCGAGTGGGAAAACCATTCGCTGATCAGCAGGTTCACGACTATGTGTGGCAGGGAACGAATCTTACTGAAATCATTGATCGGGAATTGGCCGATATGGATGTTGTACTCATGGAGAACCTTGGAATTGGAATAGATCCAACGGTCACCTATGCATTTTACCTCTACACCCAGTACTGCAACCTGGCGTGCATTAAAAAAAAATTCATCTTTCGAGTGCATGACTTTGTCCAGCAACGCCCTCATTTTTTTCAGAATGTAAAAAAATTCCATGAATACCGGTTTGGTGTGGTCCCGAACTGGCACAATGTCATTTATCCTTCATATCCCAATATTAAATATATTTCCATTAACCGCTACGACCGATCCAGACTCATTGAGCACGGTATCGAGGAAAGCAACATCTTTTATATCCCGAATTCAGTAGACAGATCAATTATTCCAACAGATGACCGGACCGAAGAACTTAGGAGTAAAATTATTGCCAGAGAAAAGATAAATCCTTTTGTGCGCTTTATTCTTTATCCGGTGCGCTGTGTATCCCGGAAAAACGTTGAAGAGGCCATTTTCTTTATCTGTTTTTTAAACAGCCTGGCAAATGGAATATCAACCCGGAACAATTGCCACATCGAAGGCAATTTCCATCTTTTGGTGAGCCTCAAACCGGAAGATGGCGACGACGCCCGCTATGCAGATCAGATTATAGATTTTGTTCGAAAACACAAACTGCCGGTATCGATTGGCTTCAATGATCTGATTACGCTTGAACGGGAAACAGACCCTGAAGCCCCCAAAAAAATAAAAAGATACAGTGTGGGAGATATGCTGCGAGTCGCCGACCTGGTCATTACGACCAGTTTTTTAGAGGGATTTGGATTTGCATATCTGGAACCCTGGATTTTGGATCGACCGGTTATCGGGAGAAGTATTCCTTTTATTGTTCCCGATTTCCAGACAAAGGGCATGAAATTGGGCCACTTGTATACTGTCCTTATTGTGGATGAAAAAGATTTCAAAGACATTGGAAAGGATGAACCCGAACCGGCACAGGCCTTGCAATCCAGGCTCGACATGATTTTCAAATTAAATGATCCGGGTTTTGTTGACAGAGTGATTGAACGAAACGAAACGCCTATATTGGGAACTCTCCGGTTCTTGGATATGCAAAAAAGGGAAGATCTTGTCGCGCTCAATAAAAAGGTTGTCGAAACCGTTTTTTCAAAAAAAATTATAGGCAAACAGATTTATGAAGTTATCGCTTCCACTGATTAGCCGGCTTCTTCAGAAAAACAGAATTTCCCAAGGCGTTATTTTCATTGATATGCCTTTCCGTTACCCCAAAACTCCTTGCAATGAAGTGATCAAAAAATGAAAATAGCAGTCATTTACAACCGAGAGAGCAAGAATGTGATCAACCTGTTCGGCATTCCCAATCGTGAAAAATACGGGAAGGCTTCCATCAAGAGAATTTTGGATGGGTTGAAAAAGTTTGGGTACCAGGTAAAAGCCTTTGAAGGGGATAAGGATCTTATCGGAAAACTCGAAGAGTTCATGCCACGCGTACTCAAGGGCGAAAGGCCGGGAATGGCCTTTAACCTGTCCTATGGTGTTCAGGGTCAGGCGCGATATACCCATGTCCCCGGAATACTGGAAATGGTAGGAATCCCCTATGTCGGGTCTGGCCCCCTAGCCCATTCTCTTGCCCTGGACAAAGTGGTCGCAAAGATTCTTTTTCGCCAACACGGGCTTCCCACGCCTGATTTTGCCGTTCTGAATGAACCAAATTTTATCTTGCCCGATCTAACGTATCCTCTTATTGTGAAGCCCAAAAATGAAGCGGTTTCCATGGGCATCCGGATCGTAAATACCGAAGCTGAACTCAGGGAGGCGGCTCAGGTCATTTTCGATGCCTTTCAACAGGCTGTTCTCGTTGAACAGTACATCGAGGGCCGGGAGATCAATGTGGGCCTCATTGGTAACAACATGCCCGAGGCCCTCTACCCTTGCGAGATTTTATTTGGCGAGACAGGACCTGCCATCTACACCATCGAGGATAAAAAGGGGAAATCAGGTCGCGAGATTCAATTGGTCTGTCCCGCATCCATTGGAGAAGAACTGACTATACGAGCTCAAAAAATAGCCGTCGGTGCCTTTTCTGCACTGGGTTGCTACGACTGCGCCCGGGTGGACATGCGTCTGGATGATGATGGCAACCTCTATATTCTTGAAATCAACAGCCTTCCGAGTTTAGGAGAACATGGGTCATACACCCTCGCCGCTCGAGAGGCAGGGCTCGATTTTCCAAGTCTTCTCAACCGTCTGGTGGAGACAGCCAGCGCCCGGTATTTTGGAACTCCTAAACCACCGGAAATTCAGAAAAAAAGAAAGATCCTGAAAGAAGATGTGTTCCATTATATTACCAAGAAGCGCGATGAAATGGAACGCACCCTTAAAGAATGGACAGCTTTACCCAGCCGGACCAATGATCCGGTGAGCATTCGAATGGCCATGGAAAAGCTGGATAATCGACTTCAAGCGATTAAGATGCAACCGGTCAAGGAGTATTCGGACAGCCGATCAGTCCGGACTTGGGAGACAAAGCTCGGAATGGAGGGGGGGACATTATTCATCGGCCATATGGATGTGCCTCTCGAATCGAATATCCCGTCACAGATGTTCAGGCGCGATCCGGAATGGCTTTACGGAGAAGGGATTGGTATATCCCGTGCGCCCCTGGTTGCTCTTGAATATGCACTACGTTCCTTGAGATACCGACGTGTCTTGCAGAAGTGCGCCATTGGAGTTCTCTATTATATGGACGAGGGCAGAGATGCACGGTACAGCAAGGAGATCATTCAGGCAGCGTCGAAAAGAGCAAAACAGGTGCTTATCCTTCGTCCGGGCGGTCCGCTCCATCATGCCGTTGTCCAAAGACGAGGGCAGAGAAAGTATCGGTTAACTATCGAGGATGCGCCCCATCGACTGGGGAAGATCCTGAAAGGGCCTGAGGTTCTCCTGTGGGCCGTGAAAACGATTGAAGAGTTGTCCAAACTCAGTTCCCGCAAAGACCGAGTGGCCTTGGCCGCAGTGACGATTAATACAGATGCATTTCCCATGCTGCTCCCCCACCGGATTACAGTAGTCCTCTTGTTGACCTTTCCAGATCCTAAAAAAGCGGATGAAATTGAAAATAGAATGCAGGAGATCATTAAAAGCAATCGATTTAAGACTCGCTTGGAGCGAATTTCAAACAGGCCGGCCATGAAGGAGAAGCGTATCAACAAACAGGTTGCCAGGTCTATATCCGATATCGCCGACGAGTGGGATATCCCCTTTCCCACGGAATCCTCCCTGTGGCCGTCTGTCGGTGGCCTTGTCCCGGCCAACACTCCCGTAATTTGTGGGATGGGACCGGCGGCCCGCGATCTGTATACGCCGCAGGAATCGGTGAACCGGACCAGTTTGATTCAACGAACTATTCTTTTGGCTCAATTCCTTGCAAAAGATATAGGAGATAATTTAAGTGGCAAAAATAAAAAAACAGCTCGTTGATACCGATTTTCTGGAGCCCCTGAAAGTCAAAATTCCCCAGCCCCAACGGATCGCCGTCTCAAAAAAAGGCATGGTGAGTACGGCCCAGTTTCTCGCCACGGATGTTGGAAAAGAGATCCTTAATCAGGGAGGAAATGCAATTGACACAGCCGTGGCATCGGCCTTTGCATTGGGTGTATGTGAACCTCAGTCCTCCGGTCTGGGGGGGCAGACCATGATGCTTATCTATCTGGAGAAAGAAAACCGAATCATCGCTGTGGATGGCTCTTCCAGAGCCCCCAATAGAGCCTTGAGGGAAGATTTCGAAAAAAAATCCCTGCGTCTTCACGGCCATCAAGCAACCACTGTTCCGAGCACACCCGCTACCCTTGGATATGTCTTGGAACGCTATGGAACAATGTCTCTTTCGGATGTTTTAACTCCAGCTATACGACTCGCAGAGGAGGGCTATGCAATCACTGAGCTCCAAAGCAGGCTTCAACGAAGAGAAATCAAGAATTTTGCCAAAGGGAATGCCTCTTCTATTTTTCTTCGGGAAGGGCGAAGGCCCTATTCTCCCGGTCACATGTTTAAACAGCCCATGCTGGCGCAGACACTTAAAAGGCTTGCGAAAGCAGGAATAGAGGACTTTTATACCGGAGGAATCGCCGAGATGATCCATAAGGACATGCAAGCCAATGACGGTCTGATTCAGAAGGATGATCTGGCCCAGATTCCTTATCCCTTAGAACGAGAGACCATTTCCTGCCGATTAGGTAATATGGCAGTCCACACTATGCCACCTCCCGCCGCGGGTCGGACACTTGTTGAGATGATCAATATCCTGAAAAAATTTCCCGTCAAAGATCGTAATCCGGACACGCCGGAAGGGGCGTTGCTATTAACGGAAATCATACGTCGTGCCCAGTTGGATAGACGAGACCGGCCTTTTGAACCCAACTTCTATCCTCAAGTTCAGGATCAGCGAATGTCGAGTAATGAATATGCCAAGATTGTAGCCAAACAGATTCAATCCCGGGTGAAGACCTCAGGGGAAACCACGCACCTTTCCGTTATGGACAAGGATCTCAACGTAGTGTCGCTTACTCAATCTATTGAGCGGATATACGGGTCTAAGTCCGCCTGCCCCGAGCTTGGTTTCCTATATAATAATTACATGAGTGCTTTTGAGTACGAAGATATCACACATCCTTATTATCTGCGTCCCAACGGGGTCCCATGGGCCAGCGTGGCACCGACAATAATCTTCCGACAAAAAAAACCCTGGCTGGCAATCGGCTCCCCAGGCAGCGAAAGAATCACTTCGACAATTCTTCAAGTGCTCATCCGTCTAAACTATCAGTCACCCTTTGATGCAGTCGCTTCACCTCGTATTCACTGCTCACATGATGGAAAGGTATCGCTCGAAGCAGCTTATATGCGAAACGATATTCCTGAAACGTTAAGGGCCAGAGGGTTCAGGATTGACATCCGTGAGCCCATGTCTTTTTATCTGGGATGCGTCCAGATGGTCCTTTACGAAAACGAGGAATTCATTGGAGTAGCGGATCCCCGACGGGATGGAGCTGCTATGGGCCCCGGGAAATGATCCTCCCATTTCTCATTTCCGTACCCCATGCAGGATTGCGTGTTCCACCGGAAGTTGAAGCTCTTTGCATTCTTAAGGAGCAGGATATTATCGAGGACAATGATGTGGGCGCCTCGGAAATCTTTTTTCCTTTAAGAGACGAAGTGGAGGCCTTTGTTACTACCGACATCGCAAGAGCAATCGTGGATGTGAACAGAAAGGAAGATGATCGGAGAAAGGACGGCGTCATTAAGACACACACCTGCTGGAATGTTCCTGTTTATAGAGAGGCTCCTTCGGAAGAGTTGGTCTCATTACTCATTAAGAAGTATCACAGGCCATATCATGTTAAGCTCTCCCAAATCACATCGAATATTTTGTTGGGAATGGATTGCCATACTATGGCGGCAGAGGGTCCTCCCATCGGACCGGACCCGCACGCTATACGCCCACGGGTGTGTCTCAGCAACGGGGACGGTACATGTCCCAGAGAATGGATAGAGTTACTGGCTGCGTGTTTTATAGCTGTTTTTGACTCAAAAGTTACCATCAACACCCCCTTTCGAGGAGGCTATATTGTTCGCTCCCATTCAAAGGAGATTCCCTGGATACAAGTTGAACTCTCCAGAGAATCATTTATTGATGATAAGGAGAAGAGGGTTCGTTTTTTAGCAGTCATCAAAGAATGGGGAAAAAAAGGAAAGCAATTATTTTAATCTGATTTATCCATATCTCTCAATCAAATCAAAGAAATCCATGCTCTACATGAATTTGTGATTTCTCCAGTGTCGGATCGTTTGAAAAAAAAACACAAAAAATAGTTTTTTATTATGTGGATAAATATAGATGAAGCCTATGACTTTCATCAGAAAGATAAGGGTTATTTGGTAGAAAGAGACATTTTTTCTTCGTTGTTTCTGTGGGTTTAGACGTTTCAGATGAGGAAAGACTTCAATCTCCTGCAAATAATTGAAGAAGGAGTCAAACAGGGTTGCCTCATCCATGGCGTAAACCACGTCCATCTCACGGCGATGGAAGAGATTCTGCAACCTTAGCATCATCACGCTCAGCGGTGTGCCAGAATAATCGATCGCAGAGCGTTTCTTGTAATTGGTTCCGAGTAGTCATGCTCGGAAGTTAAGCACAACAAAAGCGAGTTGTCAAATCGAGTTAGTCCATATCTCTTATAATGTCAACTATTTAGTGACAATTTCATTTGGCCGTGGTTGCGGCTTGTTTTTTTACATATACCCCCCCCCTTAGCATCTGCGTGTTATTGTGGTTCTGTGGATCTGTTAGGCATTCTGAGGTCCACTCTGGCGAGGTTGTGAAAATACAAGACAAAAACAATAAGTTGTGGTATTTTTGAAAAAAGATGCATTTTTTTTGATCCTTATATCGGAATTCCAGTTCTTTAAGGGTTGCGTAAACGACCGGAAAAAGGTATTTGAAATCTGAAACCCTCTCTTATTTGCCTGATTTGTCCAAAACCTTTTGAAGACATACATCAGGGAAAGCGGGCATCATGACAGAGAGCTTAGAACCCAAGAATATCGAACAATTACTGGCTGAAGCCGATGAACTCATCCAACAGATTAATTCCGATGTCATCAACGACATGAAAGAAGAACATCGCATGCAGTTTGAAAAACATACTCAAAAATTGAAAAAGATAAAATCCGAGGTTCAGGGTAAGATTGAGAAGAAAAAAAGCTCAGGCGCAGAGGGTATGCATGAGGCGTTCCAAGATATTGTGAAGGCCATGCAGGCCTTCACAAAATAAGGAAAGGTGCTGAGATGGGAGACAAAGGAAAAAAAGATAAAGGCAAACGCGAAGAACAGAAAAAAGATAAGCACACACTAAAGGATAAACGGAAGCAAAAAAAAATAAGGGGTAGCGGTTATGACATCTGTTATTAATTATTATGAGGGAATCAATTCGATTGCCGTAATCGGCAACTATCTGCCACGCCAGTGCGGTATCGCAACCTTCACCACGGATCTGGTTGAAGGCTTATCAGCGGAAGCCCCCGATATTTACTGCTGGGCGGTTGCCATGAATGACAAACCTGAGGGATATGCATATCCGGAAAAAGTGCGCTTTGAGATCAACCAGAACAAGTTGACCGATTATAGTGTCGCATCTCAATTTCTCAATATCAGTCAGACGGATATTGTCTGCGTGCAGCATGAATACGGTCTTTTCGGCGGTCCGGCCGGCAGCCACCTGCTGAAACTATTGGGTGATCTGCGCATGCCGGTGGTGACGACGTTACACACGGTTTTGAAGGACCCCGCGCCGGAATATCGTGCCGTCATGGGCAAACTATCCGATCTCTCTGACAAACTGGTGGTGATGAGCCGCATGGCATCTGACTTCCTCAAAGACATTTATGCCGTGCCTGAGGATAAAATTGTCTTTATCCATCACGGCATTCCGGATACGCCTTTTATTGATTCAAGCT
>CAZTYY010000070.1:0-14599 GCA_964617785.1 uncultured Desulfobacterales bacterium
CCGTTTTCGCATGTTGTCGAGGCAAATGGTTTTTTATTCGTATCCGGAATGGTTCCGATTGATATTCAAAAAGATTTATTGATTTTAGATGATATTAAAAAAGCAACAGAATTGGTGTTAAATAATATTAAATTTGCACTGGAGAATGTAGGAAGCAATATGGGGGATGTGGTTAAGGCTACAGTGTTTTTAAAAGACATGAACGATTTTGATGCCTTCAATGAAGTCTATGAGACCTTTTTTAGGATCAACCCACCAGCTCGATCATGTGTGGCAGTAAAACAGCTTGCTGCTGATTTCCAGATTGAAATTGAAGTTATAGCTTGCAGGTAAAAGAGTTTAGATCATTCTATTAAATCATTATAGAGAAGAGATGAAAGTATGAGTTGTAATATTGTAAGATTCCGGCAGGGTGAAGAAACTAAATGGGGTGTTGAGGATCACAGTTTTATTTACCCCTTGGCCAACAATTTTCCAACGCTTTCAGATTTTATTCAGCATGGAATATTAGAAGCAAAAGATCTTGCAAAGAAAAAAAACCATGAGCCTGTACACATATATACTATTGAACTCCTTAGCCCGGTAACTGGTCCTTGTCTATTAATCTGCCAAGGGCTCAATTACAGTTCTCTTGTAAATGAAACAGGCGCAGATCGAGAGGTTTCCAAATACAATCTCCTGTTTTCCAAAGCCTCTTCTGCTTTGACAAAACCCAAAAGTGATATTATCCGCCCAGAAGGGGTCAAATTGCTTGATTATGAAATTGAACTTGGCCTCATAATTAGAAGAAACATTACAAAATCTTACCAAGTAAACGACGAGAACATCTCTGATTTAATCGCAGGAATCGTTATGGTAAATGATATTTCTGCCCGTGATATTCAGATTCCTCAAGGTCAATGGTTTAAGGGAAAGAGCTTTCGAACATTCTGCCCAACAGGGCCGTTTCTATGTCTATTGGATAAAGACGATTTTAAAAAATTATTTTGCCTTGAGCTAAAACTGTGGGTAAATGAGCAATTGAGACAGAATGCAACTACCGCTGATTTTTTATTCAAGCCAGTTGAAACACTGACAGAAATTTCAAAAATCATGGATCTTTATACAGGAGATCTTTTGATTACTGGAACACCTGGCGGTGTTGCACTCCAAGCGCCAGGCCGACTTAAAAAAAAGATCGCTACACTACTTTTCTCAGAGACTCGTCTAATGGAAATATTTGTAAAAAAGCAAATGAGTATACCATATTACCTAAAAGATGGTGATATAATTAAATCAACCATTATGACCAGCGACGGCTCAATTAATCTGGGTAAGCAGAAGTTGAGGATTGTTTCACAAAAAAAAACATAAACCTACAAACTACTTTGATATTTGAAAGTGAGATCTCAAAAAATTGAGGCGGATTGCATGTTGCCTTCATTGTGGTATTAACCCATGATTCAATATATTTTTAAAACGTCTGCACTGGCTTTTCATCCTCAAAATCGGAACCACCTTTCAAATGTTTAATGTGATAAATTCTATGAAGTGAACCTGTTTTAAACTTTAAATTAAAGGCGAAACTTTATTAATTTTTAAAAAGCTTGAAAAGACAGATATTTTTTTATATATTTATAACGATTGTTCGATATAATTAAAGTTGATTTTTTCAACCACCAACAGTGCGGTCGTCAATCTGTGTGATGAAATAAAAGATAAGAGGACACCTATGCCCAAAGTCGTAAATCATGATGAATACCGAAAGGAGCTACTGGGAAAATGTTTTTTTATTTTCAGTCAAAAAGGATATTCAAAAGTAACCATACGTGAAATTGCAACTGAAATAAAAGTCTCCACCGGAACCATCTATCATTATTTCCCGGCAAAACAAAACATTCTTAAACAGATGTTCATCTATATCATGGAGACTAATGTAGAAGCGTATTTAGAAAAAATGAAAAATACAGACACGCTGAAATCCCGTTTGGATTATTTTGCGGAGTTTTTAATCGAATTTGAAAAGTATTATAAACATGTTTTGCTTCTGGCAATTGATCTTTTCAGAGTAGAAGAAATAGATGATTCTGAAAAAATCCTGACAACGTTTTCAAAATATTACACGGGAACCATCAGCAAGACGCTTAAAATTCCGACTCAATATGCAAGGTCTCTTTTTATTTATATTATCGGCCTGGTGTTTCACTCTCTTGTAACACCGGACCATATTGTATTTGCCGACCAGGTTGAAATCCTTAGAGACACACTGGAAACAATCATGAAAAAAATAAAAGAGACAAAAGAAACGCCGGATAAGGTTGTGTTTGACAAGTTACTGAAGAGAAAGCAGTCGGGTTATTAGTTGTGTTGAATGTCTGAAACGGTGTTATTTATTAGATGTGATATTAAAAAAGAGGTGCCGATAATGGTAAGAAATTAAAAGATAAACAATATGATCATAAACAGAGAAGATAAGGAGTATTGGAAAATGATAAAAGACCACATCTTGTTAACTACCCCAACCTATCCTTACCCCACGCTGCCGGCCAATGATTCGCTCACAGATGCGACAGGGCAGCGATTCACAAAAGGGGATGATTTGTTTACGCTTATCTCTCATACGCATTGCTATGCAAATCATATTTTGGCTCAGAATATTGATATCCCTGCAACACTTCTTGAATATCCACGGTGGGATGATTTCACAAAGGAGGTCGATAAAAAATATGCTTTTATCGGCATCAGTTCATATCCGGTCCATCTTGATGCGGTAATGAAAATGTGTAAATACATTCGAAAAAAATCCCCTGAAACTAAAATCCTGATTGGATCTTATGGCGGTCAGGCATTTGCTGCAAAGTATGACGCCGAGACTCAGAAAAAATATGTGGATCATGTAGTACACGGCGAGGGTGTACATTTTTTACGCAGTATCCTTGGCGAGGATACAAACCGTCCCATTGAGCAAAAATTGATGCCAAAGTGCGGTGGTGCGCCATGGTTCCTTAATCGGTTTCCCATTGGCAATGTCGGTTTTATAGTGTCAGGACTCGGATGTCCGGGTGCCTGTGATTTTTGTTCATCAACGGCCCTCTTTGATTTTAAACGCAAAGAATTGCTGTCACCGGATGACTTTATTGAGCATATTCACCTTTACCATGAGAAGTTCCCCAGTGTAAGACAGGTGTTTGTAGTTGAAGAGGATCACTTCCGGCATCCTGAATATCTGTTTAAAACCAAAGAATATTGGGAAAGCAACCCGAAAGTAATGGAAGCACTTGACTGGCTAGCTTTTGGATCCATAGACCACATTGGCAAATTCGCTAAAGAGTATGGGTGGGATGCGATAGCTGAAATTGGAATCGGCGCAATATTTGTCGGCGTGGAGTCAAAGTTTGCAGGGGCGCATGGCTATGATAAACGTAATGAATATGACGCGAGGGAGGTTTTCAAGCGCTTGCACTCAATGGGCATTCGCACACTGGGTGCTTGGATTTGCGGCTGGGATTTTCATAATCATTCAAACATATATGAGGATCTGAATTATTTTGTTGCATGCTATCCCACGTTTCAGCAATTAACGAGGCTTTCTCCCTTTCCGGGAACAGTTCTCTATGACAAACTGATGGAAGAGGGCAGGGTTCAGGAAGTTCCGTGGGAAGATGTTCATTTCTGGAGCGGCGCACAAGTCAATATCGCCCTTGAAACTCATGAAACCCTGAATCTGACCGAGTATGGATATGATCTGCTGTACAAAACATGGGGGCCATCCATGCTGAGGCGCCTTGACGTCATTCTCAACGGATATAAGTTTTGCATGAGTTCGTCCAATCTGCTAATGCGTAATCATAAGTCAGTAATATTCAAAAAACAATCGGCATTGCTCTGGTGCCTGTTGGAGGCCATGGACCGGTTTGCGCCAAATGGTCCTGTTCGGCGAAGGGTTCGCAAGATAGATGAAAAATATAGAGAGTTAATCGGCGAACCAACACCGGTAATGGTGCTGCTATCAAAGGCAGCTGATATCCTGGCAAAACGATTCAAAAAAAAGGATGCCTTTGACCCTTTCAACCGACACCCAAAGGAAGAACCCTTTAAACGATACACGTATTCTAAAAATAAGGCGTTAACAAACGGTGCGATACCTTATACAACCGAATGGCCAACAAGGCGATCATTTAACACATGGGCTTCCATGGCATTAGAAGACATTAAATTCCATACCATAACTCAGGTTGCAAGGGCTGTCCGTTTAGTGAATGCAAGGAAGGGAGATCCTGATATCGATCAATATCTTATAGAAACACTAAAGGAGAAGAATTTCGTTGCATTCTAAACTGATAAATTTTCCATTTTCAGCTATTGTCGGCCAGGATCAGATGCATCTGGGGCTGATTCTTAATGCAATCAATCCGCGCATTGGCGGGATGCTTATACGTGGCGAAAAAGGTACCGCAAAAAGTACCGCGGTTCGTGCACTTGCTAACCTTTTGCCGGAAATAAAGGTCGTCACGGACTGTAACTTCAATTGCAACCCCTTATTGCCAGAAAGGTACTGCCCTGATTGCCAAACGCGATCAGTTGAGGGGAATCTGTCACATGAGACACGGCGCAGGAAGGTTATTGAACTGCCGATAAACGCGACGGAAGACAGGGTCGTCGGCACACTGGATCTTGAACGTGCGCTTAAAAAAGGTGAAAAGCGTTTTGAGCCGGGATTGCTTGCCCGGGCCAATCGAGAAATACTCTATGTGGATGAGGTAAATCTTCTTGACGATCATATCGTAGACATTCTTCTGGACAGTGCTGCAATGGGAATAAACATCGTTGAACGTGAAGGTGTTAGCTATTCCCATCCATCGGAATTCATACTTGTAGGAACAATGAATCCGGAAGAGGGTGAGTTGAGGCCTCAACTGATAGATCGGTTTGGGTTGTGTGTTGCCATCACGGGGATATCAGATCTTGACAAGCGTATTGACGTTATCAAACGCCGAAGTGAGTTTGAGGCAGATCCGGAAGCGTTTCATAAAAAATGGGCATCTGATGAAAAAAGACTTTCTGATGCCGTTTATGAAGCCCAAAAATTACTCGATAAAGTTGAAATAGCTGATGAGGATTTAAAAAAGATATCAAGGATAGCTGTCAAAACAGGTGTAGACGGACACCGTGCAGACCTTGTCATGGTCAAAGCTGCCAAAACCATTGCAGCCTTTCACGGTCAAACATCTGTCACGGACGATAATATTTTGTCAGCAGCGGAACTTTCCCTTTACCATCGGGTTCGGCGAAAGCCTTTTGAGGAGATTCACTTCAACATGGATACGGTCAGGGCTGCAATGAGAGATTAGTAGGAAGTGAAAACATTTTTGTGGAGCGATAAAGGTATAAATGGGCAGATTTGACTACCACCCCCCTTTCTTTCCGTTTACTGCTCTGGTAAAGCAGGATATTTTAAAGCTTGCTCTGATAATAACCTCGATTCACCCGGGAGTGATGGGGGTTTTGATAAGAGGCCAGAAGGGTACGGCAAAAAGTACTGCTGCACGCGCCCTGGCCCGGCTGCTCCCGCCAATAAATGTATCCGAAAATTGTTTCTGTGGCTGTGATCCCGATGCACCTATCATGCAGTTGTGCATAGACTGCCGGGAACGAATGTCAGAAAATTCAAACCTTGATAAAACCACCGTGAGCGTCCCATTTGTCACATTACCCGCAAATGCAACTGAAGACAATCTTGTGGGCAGCATGGATTTTGAATATGCGTTAGAATCAGGAAAAACGTGTTTTCAGCCAGGCTTGTTTGCAAAAGCACACAGGGGATTTCTATATGTGGATGAAGTAAACCTTCTTGACGACCATCTTGTGGATCTGGTTCTCGATGTGGCAAGCAGCGGTGTTAATGTCGTAGAGAGGGATGGCATCAGTTACTCCCATCCTTCCCGGTTTGTACTGATAGGGACCATGAACCCTGAAGAAGGTGAGCTCAGGCCTCAATTTTTAGACAGGTTCGGTTTATGCGTCACAGCGGAAAATATCAAAGACCTGACCCAAAGGAGTAAAATTATCAAACGACGGGAGGCTTTTGAAAAGGATCCTTTTTTATTTTATAAAAAATGGCAGGAAGAAGAGGAAAAGGAGAGCCGGAGAATCGAGAAAGCTGCCCTGCTGTTCCGCGAAGTTAACATTAAAGGTGAAAGACGTAAAACGATAGTACGTATTTGTGTTGATGCTGGAGTGGCCGGTCATAGAGCGGATATTGTCATGGAAAATGCCTCCAAAGCGATTGCAGCCTATGTGGGTCGTCATGAGGTTGAAAGCCAGGACATCCGGTTGGCTGCCTCTATGGCGTTACCACATCGTATTAGAAAGCACTCTGAGGACGAATCGCTTAAAGCAAAGAGAGAATGCAATACCTTGGAAATGAGTAACCGGTCAGAGCACATTGTGTTTCATGATGATGTAGATCAGGAAGAATCCCATCCTTTGAATTATAAAACAGATCTGCATAGAACCAGGGATCGATCGGTGCAGCTCAATCTGTTACGGAAAGACACACCTTCAGAAGGTTTGGGAGATCTGACTGAGAAAAGAAACGGAAACTCCCGGCCCTCCGGGATGTTTGAAAGTGAAGTTTTTGCCATCGGCAAACCTGTTACCGTTAGTACAAGGGACATGTTTCATGATCATAAAAAAAGAGTGCAGCGTGCAGGCGGTCAAAGAAACCGGTTAAGAACTGAACATAAGAAAGGAAGGTATGTCCGATCGATCATTAATAGTGATACCCGTGATATCGCCTTTGACGCAACTATCCGAGCAGCCGCTCCTTACCAGCTTTATCGCCAAAAAGGAGACATGGCAGTACGGATTGAGTCCCGGGACATCCGGGAGAAGGTACGCGAACGCAAGACAAGCATGCTTCTGATCTTCATTGTCGATGCATCCGGATCAATGGGCACACGGTTAATGAACGAATCAAAGGGTGCAATTATGTACATGCTGATGGAAGCATACCAGAAAAGGGACAGGGTCAGCATGATCGCCTTCAAGGATGACAGATCTGAGCTTCTGCTTCCGCCAACAGACAGTATTGAACTCGCCAAGAAAAAACTTGAAGATCTCCCTTCCGGTGGCAAAACACCACTTGCCGCAGGTCTCCTGCAGGGATACCTTGTGGCTCTTAAGAGTATTCATTCCAACAAAAGCCTTCTGCCTTTGCTTATATTAATCACCGACGGCAGAGCCAACGTTGGGGCAGATTCGCTAACCTCAAAGAATGGTACCAATGTTTTTCATTTATTCAAGGAAATTTTTGTATTAGCCGACTTGATTCACCAGGAACCCTGTTTAAAGTCCATAGTACTTGATACAGAAGAAAAACAAACAGGCAAATTGGGCAGGGCAAAAGAAATAGCGGAATGTATGGGAGCGAAATATATAGCGCTTCAGGCGATAAACTCGAAAAATATAGCCGGTGCAGTCAGCAGTGCGCTGGGCCGGTAACGGGGTAATTGTCAAAAAATGAATTTAGAAAATAAAATCGATACAACTCCCGGGAATACGCCTGTACGTAATGTGCCGCCTGACTATTACCCGCCAGAAAACGGGTTTTGGTATATGCTGCCTGAAGGACCCGATGCTGGTAAAAAACTCTTTTTTCACGACAGCAACTACGGACTGGGAAAAGCGGAAAGGACAATCGTCTTTGTGCATGGCAACCCCGAATCTTCATATACCTATCGAAAGATTATCAAAAAAATTGTCTGCTCCCATAACATTCCATTACGAATAGTTGCCATGGATCATATCGGGTTCGGACTTTCAGACCAGGCTTCCTTTGAAATGGTCAGTATGGATCATGCAGATAATCTTTTGCATTTGATTCGCCACCTGAACCTGCAGAAGGTAACACTCGTTATTCATGACTGGGGCGGGCCTATTGGCATAGGTGCATTTTTAAAGGAGCCTGAACGGGTCGAAAATCTGGTAATTCTCAACAGCACAGTGTTTCCTATGCCCAACCAGGGGTATACCTACAGGAATTTCCCTATCCCATGGCTTGGATGGTTCATGACGCCCATAATTATACCAGACCGTTTTTGGGGCTCATTTGCCGCCTATGCCATATATCGAACTCCTGCTAAACCACTCGTGATTCTTGCCCAAATGGTCCTCTTTTTGGCATTGTCTGAAATCGGTATTCTGCCTGAAAATGAAAAAACAGCCAGAATGGTCTACAAAGAGCAGTTCAGGTCAAAAACGAACGCCCGGAGCTCGAAACGTCTCGTAAAACAATCTGCGGTCTGGGGACATGGGAACAGATATTCTGAACCTGTTCTTGGAGAACGGGATACCGCACCTTTTTACAGGTTCATACAGGATAATATCAGCAAATTCTGGGGGGCTGAAGGGCAGAATATCGGTGTGCGGTATGCTTCAGGCCAGTGGGATCCATTGGGAAAAGACAGTGTCATCGAGCAGTGGTTGAATGAGCTGCCTCAACTAAGAGGTAATATAAAAATATTTGAAGGCGTCGGGCACTTTGTAGAAGAGGTCAGGCCCGATGAGATTGCAGAAGTGATTCTTGATGTGGCTGACGCAAAATGTATGACTTTTAAAATTGACAGACTTGTGATATAAAGACAGGCACTAAGTTTTTAAAAGTCGTGCGAAATTTTAACCGTCCTGTATTTTATCGCTTCAGTTTGGATCTTAACAGCCTTCATTTTTTAGGTGACAGGGCACATTCTTTCAACTGATTATATATAGCGCAAGGAAAGCAACATGCGTATAGCATTCGTATCCACTTATCCCCCTATTGAATGCGGAATCGGAACATATACCGCTTTCTTGGCTGAGGCCATAAAAAAATTGTTCAATGAGGTTTATATTGTCAGCCAGTACGGTGCTGAAGGCAGGCATGTTTATCCTTCATACTCCCCTGGTGAAGACGGTATAGCAAGAAAAATATTTAACGCTGCTATTAAGGTTACACCCGATATTGTCCATATTCAGCATGAATTTGGCCTGTATGGCGAGTTGGATGGCATTGCCGTACTTGAACTGGTTTACCGCCTTAAATCCACCGGTACTCCTGTTATAGCAACCTTTCATACTGTTCAGGAAGAAGCTGATTTTCGAAATAGGCTTATCTTAAAAACTATGTGTCGGGAACTGGACGGCATTATTGTACATGGACAAAAACATGCTGATATTTTAAAGACGGTTTTTGATGCCGATCAATCAAAAATATTTCTTGTTCCGCATGGGGCACGCGAAATGAATCTTATCCCTGATGCCAGTAAAAAACTCAACCTTGAGGAAAAAAAAGTAATCCTGCTGGCAGGATATTTACGGCCAACCAAATGTTTTGACAGGATTGTTGACATCTTCCCTTACATAGTCGAAAAAGTTCCGGATGCATGGCTGGTAATTTCCGCAAAACTCAGAGTGCTTGAATTCAGCACGTACAGAGAGATGCTTTTTAAAAAAATAAATGACTCTATTGTCATGGACCGTATTGATGTATTCCGGGGCCAGTTTCCCCAAAAAACTTTTGATACGGTTCTAAGTGCTGCCGACATTCTGGTTCTGCCCTATAATGCAGGAGCTCAGAGCGGTATAATGTCACATGCAATGACCTTCGGCAAACCAGTTGTCACATCAAATCTTCCGGCATTTGTCGACATTATCGAAAAATCAAACGCAGGATTTTATGCAACAACAGACGAAGAATATGTTGACAAAATTGTGACTTTGCTTACTAATACAAAACTATACGAAAATTTTTCTCAAAATGGACTGAACTATGTCAAAAATCATATTTCCTGGGATATCATCGCACAGCAGACCCTGAATATTTATAAGCTTTTTGATCAGAAACCGGAGTGCAGAACCCGGTACGTATTTGCCGGTGAATAGGAAGTAGTATATATGTTTCAGCGTTGTGAAAAGAATCCTGTGATTTGCCCTTCTGATGTCAGGCCTTCGGCAGAGGGATACCGTGTCGTCGGAGCCTTTAATCCGGGCGCGACGCTTTTTAATGATGAAATTATACTGCTTTTACGGGTGGCGGAAAGCTGTATTCAGGAACCGGGTAAGGTCAGGGTCCCTGTCTACAAGTTTTACCAGGGGCGGGGCATTCCTGAAATTATGGAGTTTGACGACGACGATCCTGATCTGTCACTCAAGGATACACGCGGCGTTGTATACAAGGGTAAGGATTATCTTTCCAGTATCAGCCACCTGCGTCTTGCGCGCAGCTTTGACGGAATAAATTTCACGGTAGAACCATTACCGTTCATCTGCCCCTGCTCTCCTGATGAAGAGTACGGCACCGAAGATGCGCGTATTGTGTGTATTGACGGAACTTTCTATATAAATTATACGATAGTATCAACTGATAGCTGGTGCACGGCGCTAGCAGCAACAACCGACTTTAAGGAGTATAAAAAGGAAGGCATCATATTTCATCCTGAAAACAAAGATGTTGCGATATTTCCTGAAAAAATCAACGATAAATATATTGCCCTGCACCGACCCAATAACAGTGGATTCGGCAAGGCATCAATCTGGTATGCGGAATCTCCTGATCTTCTGCATTGGGGCAATCATAAATGCATTGCCCGTCCCCGAGATATGGTTTATGAGTCCATGAAAATCGGTGGCGGCAGTGCGCCGATAAAGACAGATGAAGGGTGGCTCAGCATCTACCACGCCAAGGGTGACAACTCAAGGTACAGTCTTTTTGCCATGCTGCTTGATCTGGAACGTCCATGGAAAGTGATTCAACGCGGAACAACTCCTTTGCTTGAGCCTGAAAAGAGTTACGAAACAAACGGTTTTTTTGGGAATGTGGTGTTTACGAACGGAATTGTTATTAAAGACGGGCAGCTTTTCATGTATTACGGGTCTTCTGATGAAACCACGTGTCTGGCTGTGACTACGGTTGAAAAAATACTCGCCGGTTTTTAAAAAAAAAGGATTATCTCTTATGCCTCGAAAAAAACAACATGACAGCATTCATCGCTGGGAGGGGAACCCTATCATTACTATGGAAGACCTTCCGTTCAAGGCTTCGGACATCTGTAATGCAGGAGCGGTCAAGATTGACGATACCTGTCTGCTGCTTATCACAATCGAAACCCTGCGCGGTCATAGGAAACTGTATATTGCCCGAAGTAATGACGGCCGATATTTTGATGTGGACGCCAAACCTTTTATGGATCAGGCTGATAAAAAGTATGAAGAAATCAGTGTCATGGATGGCCGGATCACACCTTTTGAAAATACCTATTATATTTCATACGTTGCTGAGAGCCGTTATGGCTATCGAATCGGGTTGGCCAGGACAGATGACTTCAAGACCGTAACCCGACTTGGATTTATCTCCGAGGTGGATACCAAGGGCGCCGCGCTTTTTCCGGAAAAAATCAATGGACGATTTGCCATGCTCAAACGACCGTGGGCCGGGGGGAGTATATGGATCAGTTATTCCGATGACCTTGTGTATTGGGGCAATTCCAAAATAGTGCTTTCACCCAGGCCGGGTCACTGGGATACAAGCCGCGTGGGAATTTCTGTACCACCTTTCAGGCTAAAAGATGGCAGGTGGTTGGTTATCTATTACGGTATCAAGACAACATCTGCCGGTCCCCTTTTCAGGATAGGCGCTATTTTTTTAGACCCTGACAACCCTGCCAAGGTTATTGGCCGCACTAACATTCCTATCCTGTCACCACGCGAACGGTATGAGCGGATAGGAGATGTTCCAAATCTGGTTTTTTCCTGCGGTGCGATTATGGAAGATGAAAAACTATTCCTGTATTACGGCGGATCAAACAGCTGTATATGTCTTGGATCAACCACTGTAAATGAAATCGATCAGGAATGCCTGAAAAGTAAAGGAGAAATTCGATGAGTAAAAAATATCCTTTTGGATACGATATCCTCTATAGATTTGAAGGCAATCCCATTATTACAATAGAAGATATTCCATTTAGATGCAATACGGTTTTTAATGGGACAGTGGTTAAAAAAGGGGAAGAATATTTTCAACTCTTGAGAGTCGAGGGCCAGCAGGGATACTCAGTGTTTGCCCTGGCGAAAAGCAAAGATGGGTTCCATTTTTCGGTTGAAGACAAGCCGGTTATGACACCCGCACGAAAAGGCCCATTTGCAAAGTATGAAACCCGTGGCATCGAAGATCCTCGGATTACTGAAATTGATGGTGTCTATTATGTCATGTATACTGCATATTCAGAATACGGGACACGAATAGCCCTTGCAAAAACCGACGACTTCTACCAATACAATCGTATTGCCCTTGTGTCCGATCCTGGCAACAAAGACGGCATTCTCTTTCCGGAAATGATAAACGGAGAGTATGTGCGCCTTGACCGACCGATCGGAAAAGATGTGGGGAGTATGTGGGTATCATATTCAAAGAATCTTACTGACTGGGGGAAATCTGAGATTTTAATGACACCACGGCATGGCATGTGGGACAGCTTTCGTATTGGCGCTTCGGTTCATCCGATAAAAACAGAGCATGGGTGGCTTGAAATCTATCATGGCGTAAAAATGACCACATCAGGTCCCATATATAGAATCGGCACTGTCCTGATGGACCTTGAAGAACCCCATAAAGTAATTTCCAGATGCGACAAGCCAATTCTCTCTCCACGAGAAGACTACGAAAGAATCGGGGATGTCGGCAATGTGGCTTTTGCATGCGGTGCTGTTGTGGAAGACACTGGAGAGATCAAGGTATATTATGGCGCTGCCGATACATGTATCTGCGTGGCCACTACAAAGTTTGAAAACCTTATAGACGCAGCTTTGAACAGGGAAAACACGTGATATGGGATCAAACCTTGATTAGTGATTATATCTTGAGATAATTAGCAGATTATAAAATCACCAATCAAGGTTTGCCCCCATATCTACCGGCTACCCGATTATGTCAAATTTGTTGATAAGTATAAAAGTGCCCCTCCACTAATTAAACAAAATGGAGAGTACAACCAATTGTCATATTTTGCGAAATTGCTTCCTTTAATTCGTTTGAAAAAACCAGCGTATTTAAAATCACCAATGGCTCTTACAAGAAGTATGATTCCTATTGCAATGCCCGCAATTTTTAAGAAAGGCAGATAATTAACAGGCACTTTGTTAGAGAAACCTAAGGCCAGAGAAATTCCCGCAAAGCCAAACAAGACAATCGCGACAATAAAAGTCCCAATAGCGCCAGGTGTAAAAACCGGCTCGTTGTTGACGACAGGAACCATATTCCGAATATCTAATTTGCCACCGACTGCCCAGTAAATATGAAGGGCTGCAATAATTGTGAAAGTGGTTGTCAGAGCGATTGATATGATTTGCATATTATCCTTTTGTGGACATAACGTCTCCGGCTCACCTGAGGCCAGGTGGTGCGAATGCGCCACTCAGCCTTCAGCGTGCAGCCGGTTGTTATGGACGGCAAACGCAAGTCTACTTGGCCTTGCCTTGACTCGCAACCGCGTTCATCGCATTCTCAAGTGTTTCGTCGTCCGTCAGGTAGTAGTGGCGAATCGGCTTCAGGTCAGAATCAAGTTCGTACACCAATGGGATGCCCGTAGGGATATTGAGTTCAAGAATGTCTTCGTCGCTGGTGCCGTCGAGATACTTCATGAGAGCACGGAGACTATTACCATGGGCTGCTATCAGAAGCCTTTTCCCCGAGAGGATCTGTTCCGAAAGTGTTTCGTTCCAGTACTCAACGACTCTTTCCACAGTGTCTTTCAAACACTCTGTAAATGGCAGGCGCGATCTTTCAATTTCGGAGTACCGTGAGTCGTTTCCCGGAAAACGTTCGTCATTTTCATCTACAGGTGGAGGAGGAGTATCGAAGCTGCGTCTCCATATCAAAACCTGTTCTTCCCCGTGTTTCACAGTTGTCTCTGCCTTATTTAGCCCTGTGAGTGCACCATAGTGCCTCTCGTTTAGCCTCCAGTCTCTCACTACAGGAATCCACATCTGGTCAAGTTCATCGAGAGCTATCCACAGGGTTCGGATGGCCCGCTTCAGCAGTGATGTGTATGCAATGTCAAACTTAAAGCCAGCTTCACGAAGGGCCTGACCACCTCTGTGCGCTTCAGCAACACCGGCCTCAGCCAGATCGACGTCTTGCCAGCCAGTAAAGCGGTTCTGCAAATTCCAAACGCTCAAACCGTGACGAAGTAGGACAACTTCATGCATGATTATTTCCTATAAAGATATTACTTCATAACGCCTAAATAAGCCGCGCGGCTTATTTGCGATCCGCTGAAAAAGCCTTGTGTACGCCCGGCATGGGCGTGAACTTGTGGGGTTAAAGTCCCCTGTAAGTGTTCCTGTGTTAAGTAACTTAGCACAAATTACTAGCCGAAGGCAAGGGCGTTACCGTGAGGCAGGGTCTGAAGGGCTGGAGCGAAGCGTAAGGCGAGCCGCAGGCGAGAGCGACCAAAGGGAGCGGCAACTCGGAGTGCAAACTTGTGAGCTGACGGACAGAAACCCCATATCTTAGTAGCATAATGGAGCGCATGAAAAAAAGACTGGCGCGGGATCGTAGCTTTTGCCGCAGGTCGGATAAAATAGC
>CAZTYY010000071.1:0-14422 GCA_964617785.1 uncultured Desulfobacterales bacterium
TTTTCTTCAGCAGGTTTCTCTTCCTTCTTCACTTCAGTAGGAGAAGCAGGAGCTGCAATTTCCATTGTCAATTCACTTCTTAGTTCTCATCCAAAATCCATGATTATTTTTTCAACTTCTACCCGGCATGGCAACGCGATAGCCGAACAGCAATTAAACCGGAAAGCCTCTATATGTATTTATGCCCCACTTGACTTTGTCTATGCTGTCAAAAGGGCGCTCAATTTTTTCAAACCGGATATCATTGTTTTTTTTGAGACTGAAATATGGCCCAACTGGTTATACGAAGCAAACCGAATGGGAATAAAAACCGTAATGGTAAATGGTAGAATTTCTGTACGCTCCATTAATAATTACCTGAAAATACGTTCTCTTACTAGGGCGGTACTGGTCAAGATGAATGCTTTCAGCATGATCAGTGAAGAAGATGCAAAGCGAATATGTTCAATAGGCGCGCCTGAGGAACGGGTGAAGGTAAATGGCAATGCAAAATATGACCCCTTGATTGAACGTGTGGTTCCCGGCACAAAAGAGCAAATGATGAAGCTTTTTAATTTTAGCTCTGGTGACAATGTGTTTATTGCGGGAAGCACAAGAAACTCTGAAGAAGAAATCGTTCTGGATGTCTATGAAGAAATATTAAAGTATTCTCCTAATATGAAATTGATTATCGCGCCTAGACACGTGGAGAGAGCCTATGCGGTTGAGTTAATTGTAAGGAATAGGGGATTCAGCTGTCAATTAAGGACCGATTTGGATGCAAAAGACAGCTTACGGACTTCAGCTGTTGTCATTATGGATACAATAGGAGAACTGCAGGATGTATACAGCGTCGCCACAGTCGTTTTTTGCGGAGGCAGTCTTGTGCCCAAGGGGGGACACAATATACTTGAAGCGGCTATTTGGGGTAAGCCGGTATTATTCGGGCCCTCAATAGAGGATTTTGCAGATGCCGGGAATCTTCTCGTAAAGTCAGGGGGGGGGATACAGATCCAAAACAGCCGTGAGATGGCGGAGACTATTATCGGCCTTTTAAAGGACCCGGAAAAGGTTGAAAGCATGGGCGTGTCTTCGAGGCAGGCTGTGCTGTCAAATATGGGTGCAGCCGGAAAGCATGCAGATGTTATTAGAGATGTCTTGAAGTCAAATTAGATGGCTTCGTAAAAAATCCCAATTTCGACTGTCATTATTGTGTTTGACATCATCATGCCCCATTCACCAGCGTTCCCTGTCCGGTGGATTCAAGAACGGTCCGCCATAACTTGCCATGGGGACTGACACGCTTGCGCTTTCCGACTGATGCTTCCATTGGAACATGAACAAAATGATTGTTCCAGTGGCCGATGATCAACTTTGTCTTCCCCGCCATTCCGGCATGAACAGCATCGCGACCCAGAAAACCACAAAAGACACTATCATTCGCATTTGCCGGAAGACTTCGTATCATATAGCTGGGATCGATATATTTTAAAGAGACTTCCATATCTTTGGTTTTAAAATATTCGTTAATTTTTTCTTTTAGAAACAGGCCGATATCATTCAACTTTATATTTCCCGAAGCATCCATTTCCTTGTCGGATTGAAAGAATTTTTGTCCTGCGCCTTCGGCAACAACAATTACGGCATGGTTTCTATTTTTAAGTCGTTTTTCGAGTTTGGTCAGCAACCCGTTGGGGCCTTCAAGTTCAAAATCGACCTCAGGAATCAGGACAAAATTAACATCCTGTTGTGCCAGTGCGGCTGTTGATGCAATAAAACCGGAATGACGTCCCATGAGTTTTATGAGGCCGATTCCGTTAGGATATCCTTCGGCTTCGTTGTGGGCTCCCCTGATCGCTTGTGTCGCAACATCGATTGCGGTGTCAAAACCAAAGGATCGGGAAACCAGGTAAATGTCGTTATCTATTGTCTTGGGTATTCCGACGACACCAATTTTAAGGTTTCTTTTTAAAATTTCATCGGCTATCTTTTTGGCAGCCATCAATGTGCCGTCGCCCCCGATCATAAAAAGGATTCCAATATTCATTCTTTCAAGAGAATCCACTATTTCAGCAATATCCTGGGGCCCTCGGGAAGAACCCAGCACTGAACCGCCCATGTTAAGAATACGTTCGACATGCGTTGGCGTCATGTCGGTAACATCATGGCCGTATTTCGGGATAAACCCCTGCAAACCGTAATTGATACCGTAAATATTTCGAACGCCGTAACGGTGATACAGCTCCAGCACAATTGCTCGTAGTATATCATTAAGTCCTGGGCATAATCCACCGCAGGTGACCATACCACATCTTATTTTACTGGCATCAAAGTATATTTTTTTTCTGGGGCCTGCCAGCTCAAATGCCGGCAGTGTTAATGCCTTGTCCAGCATAGCGGTTATAATTTGCTCTTTAACATAAATAAATACTTTATCATCGTCTGAGACAAAGTGACGATCTATTGTATCAGGCTCTTTGCTAATAGGTGAGTCTATTTTCGGGTCGCCGAGCGTGAGAATTTTTGTGTCTATATTATCGAATTCCATTAGTGACCTCCTGCCAGTAGATAAAATGCCTGTCCGCCACACAAGGTTTTGTGGTCGGTGGTTCCGGTTTGATCAGGTTAGGTGTTGCCTATAAAAAAATTGTGCATAGATTACAATGAATAGGAATGAATAGTCAATGTTGAATATTGAATTTTATCGATCAATCCGGTTTTCCTGTGAATTCAAATGCGCCTTTGCCGAGAATATCATGCAGATGAAGAATTCCTTTCACATTACCTGATGCATCTGTCACCGGCAAAACCGTAATTTGATGTTTTGCCATAATGTTGAGAGCATCATATACAGGATTGTCATGCTGTATATTAAGGGGATTTTTGGTCATAATGTCTTCAACCGCAAGCTCAAGAATCGACTCCTTTTTTAGCACAAAGCGCCTGATGTCGCCGTCAGTAATAATACCGGAAAGTGTATTGTTTTCGCTTACCACAAGTGTTACGCCAAGATTATACTCGTCTATTTTGTTCAGAGCGTCTTTCATAAGGGTCCCTTCATGAACTGAAGGAACAAGTTTGCCGGTTAGCATGATATCATAGACCTTAAGGGTGAGACGTTTGCCTAAAACACCTCCGGGATGGAATCTTTTAAAGTCACTTGGCTTAAATTCTTTTTTATTGATAAGCGTTACTGCCAGGGCATCCCCCATGGCAAGCAGTGCGGTTGTGCTGGTGGTTGGCGCAAGTCCCAAAGGACATGCTTCTTTGTTGATTCGAACATTAATTACAATATCACTGTGCTGTGCAAGGGTTGAATCAAGGTTGCCGGTAAACGCAATGATTTTACATCCAATGCGTTTGATGTTGGGGAGAAGGGTGTTTAATTCATCGGTTTCACCGCTGCTTGAAAGTGCAAGGAAAATATCGTTTTTGCCAACCATCCCAAGGTCTCCGTGCATCGCTTCAACCGGGTGCAGAAATGTGGATCTGGTACCGGTGCTGTTTAATGTAGCGACTATTTTCTGGCCGATAATTCCTGATTTGCCTATTCCTCCTACAATCAGACGGCCTTTTGATTCGCATATTAATTCGACCATTTTAACAAAATTAATATCTATATTATCTATTAAATTCAAAATGCCTTCAGCTTCTGTTTTAAGAACTTCTCTTGCCTGTTGTATAATCACTGTGAAACCCCTGATATATTGTTTAATGTTATTTAAGTTGATAGAGTGCCAGTTCAATGGAATAAAATCAAGCTTTCTTAACTTTAAACTGGCTTTCTGTTTTATAGTGATTCCCCTGTGGTAATTTCCTATGTGGTAATTTCCTATTGATCATTTTTAGACAAATGATTTATAATAACTAAATCTTTTCAACCTTTCTTACAGATTAACAGAACACTATCAACTTTGGTTCACTGCCTGACTTTCGGCCAATATTTGGGAGCGGTCGTGAAAAAGCTTGGAAAATATCAAATTTTGGATAAGATTGATGCCGGTGGCATGGCAACGATTTATAAAGGCATTCAGCGTTCCCTGAACCGCCCGGTGGCCATTAAGGTGATGCATAAACAGCTCTCCAACGATCCCCGTTTTGTTGAGCGATTTAACAAAGAGTCACTCATCATTGCCAGGCTCAATCATCCTAACATCATCCATATTATTGATCGCGGTATAACTGCCCAGGGAATGCCCTATTTTGTTATGAACTTTGTTGAGGGAACGGATGTTGCCAAAATTATCAGGCAGGGAAATACCACGGTTAATCGCAAGCTGGACATCATTATTCAGGTGTGCAAAGCCCTTTCCTATGCCCACAAAAATAATGTGATCCATCGGGATATCAAACCAGCCAATATTTTAATCGATTCTGAAAAAAACGCATTGGTGGCGGATTTTGGAATTGCTCAGTTTTATGATGAGGATGCCGGAGATCATCATATAACAAAAGAATATGTGATTCTCGGGACATTATCCTATATGTCGCCTGAGCAAAAAACCAGCTCAAAAAATATCACTGCATTGAGCGACCTGTTTTCCATGGGCGTGGTCATGTATGAGTTGTTTACAGGCAGAAAGCCTCTTGGAAATTTTCAGCCGCCATCTGAATTATGCGATGATTTGTCTCCGGAAATTGATGATATTGTCATGAGCTGCCTGGCATCGGAGTCTGAAAATCGACCGGCTTCAGCAGATGTAGTCAAAGACCACCTTTTGGAAATTTTAGAGGGCGCACACATCCAGAAAGCCAAGAGGCAGGATGTGATTAAGGATGTCATCAAAATGGAGGATATCTTTGATCTTCTGGATATTATCAAAGAACATCAATACGGCACGGTATATCTGTTCCGGCACCGAATCAACAAAAAGCTCATGGTTGTGAAGCGCTATAATACACCGCTTGGCGGATATAAAATAGCAAAACTGCTGACCAACCTGAAACATAAAAACATTATGGATATATACGGTGTGTCCGGTTCCAAATCACACTATATTATCGTTATGGAGTATCTCAGCGGCGGAAATCTGGCCGACAGAATGGTCATGCCCTATTCATGGCCGGAAGCCTTAAAAATTATTCATTCCATCTGCAGGGGACTCTCTTTTGCCCACAAGAACAGAATTGTTCATGGGAATCTCCGCCCCAGCAACATCATGTTTTCAGAATCAGATGAAATCAAAATTACCGATTTCGGGTTAAATGAGCATTATGCATTGGATCCGAGTAAGGCTAACTGGTTCAATGCGGCCAACCAACCCAAATCCAAACAGGCGGATATTTATGCTGTGGGAGCAATCCTATACAACATGTTAACCGGGCATGTTCCTGAATTTAAAGGAAGCAGTTTTAAACCTCATCAATCCTTTAAAAGCCTTCCGCAAAAAATTCAGCTGCTGACAGCAAAAATGCTCACCCAGGATCTGAGCCAGCGATTCCAAAGCGTTGATCAGATAATCATGAATATTCAAAATCTTCCCGATGCATCGATCCTTAACGCAGGCTTGAAAACGGGACCTGTTGAAAAACAGCCGGTCTCACTCCTCAAAAGACCCGCCCGCACTTTTTTTCTGATGGGACTTCTGCTGGCCGCAGTCGGTGTATATATGATGGTAAGCGGCCAGAATGGAGATCACAATGCACTAATTGACCGCATTATGCGTTTTGCAGAGATAATTTTTGACAGTTTGGGTTTTTGAGCGCTACTGTATAATGATAACAAAGATGAGACGTGAGGCCGAATGTGGTCTGGCGCATTGACTATTTATTTTTTTTATCTTTTTTCTGTTTCCGTTTCTCCTTGAATGAATGCTTGCCTTGTTTCTGTTCTTCTCGTTTGCCTTTATCTTTTTTTCCCTTGTCGGCCATTTCAATCTCTCCTTGTTAATATTATAAATTTCTATGGTTTATTTAAAACATAACATTATTCATTAACTTTCAGCTTTTTTTAAAGATATGCATAAATGTTAAATTAGAATATTACGTTAGATTATAATGCAAAAAAAGTCAAATATGATGAGATGTTGTCCATCAGAAAAATCAGATCCGGACAGAATTATAGTTAAATTTGAAATAAGAACAGATCACAAATCGAGATTTCCAGGTCCAAAAAAGCTTGAACTCTTTGCGATGCCAGCCGATTACGGTTTCAGGTTTTACAATGATTACAGCTGTTACCTAATTTTTCGGAGCGACAGGCCATTATTCATCTCCTTTTGTCAGCATTAGTATACTCCTCGAATAAGATAATGGTTAAGGCCACTCAGTATCAATGCGAGTCGCACATTCGACAAGTTCGATAGCGGACTTAGGGGCTTTCAAGATTTTCAACATATTGCCCTTGAGCAGCAGCTGGCGAGTCATAATGCCTTTGATGGGGTTAAGTTCCTTGTTCACCACTTTTTTCCATATATCCAGAGGCGCAATTACTTCAAAAGAAGGCGATTTTATTTTGGAGTCGCTGATCTTCAATGCTTCGCGGCAATCACCATGCCACAAATCAAGGTACACGTATAGGTCTTCTGTGATCGGCCCCCCTTTTTTAATGATAAAGTAAAAGTCGTCTTCCCAGGTTTGGGAAGCCATTCGGTATTCATTACTTTTGTTCACTTCGTCTTTAAGCGCTAATGCCCATGCATCTGTTCCCATTAGTATCCCCATGATTTTTCCTCCAAAAATTTAATCTTGTATAATTCCGCTTTCCCTGGCTTTCTTTACACTCTCAGGCTCTTCCCATGGTTTCTCAATTCCAAAATCATCGGCAATCAAATTGGCGCCGATATATCCGGGTCCGCCAATGACCATACCGCCCGGATATACACTGGCTCCACATACATAAAACCCTTCGATGGGAGTAAATCCCTGGGAGCATGATTCATTGGGCCTGAAATACCCCATCTGGAGCGGCACATATGCACCGTGCTTGAACGAACCCTTGACCATATTGATCATCTTCTTCTCAATATAGGTAGGTGGATACACCAGCGTGTTAATTGGATCCAGATTGGGCGCATATTCTTTCCATTGATCTACACACAACCGGGCATATTCCCATTTATTGTTTTCCCAGTCATTCTCGTAGGGGACCAGGCACTCCCATCTGCCGGTATGCATTCCATCCGGCGCCTGGATGGGATCAAATAGAGACGCGCAGGTTGTATGGCCAAAAAGATTTTCTTTGGGGACCACGCCGTTTTCAAGTGACTTATGATGGTCCAGCAGAGTGTCGGTATCTGTTATGCCTAAAAAAGTGATCATCGCCCGGTTTGCATCATCGTAGGACTCAGTCCCGATATATTTAGGTGCTTCCCTTAACGCGAGGTGGGTCCCGAAAAATGTTGTTTTTTCCCATTGCCACTTCTTGGCACCGTCTACCAAATTATCCGGCAGTTCGTCGTTTTCAAAAAATTTAAGGAAGTTTTGTTGCGGATCAACCGTTGATGCCACAGCCTTGGTTTTGATTTCAGTCCCGTCCTCAAGCAAAACGCCTTCTACTCTTCCGTTACGTTTCAACACTTTTACGACAGTCGATTTATCGGATATCGCGCCGCCGTTCTGAATAATCGCCTTGTGGATGGCCGAGGAAAGCCGGTGAGAACCGCCGCTGCATAGGGCGGTGTTGGTCATTCTGTAGACATAGAGAGGAAAAATGTACCCTAGAGCCTCATATGGTGACAACCCCCACATGGAAAAGAGGTTGAGGATGCCCGCTTTTACCGGCTCTGAAAAATCGTACATATCGAGTATGTCCACCGGAGGAAGCTCTGCAATATCGTTGAACCTTCTACCAACGTCATCTTTTGCACTATTAAGTATCTGGACCTGCTCGATTGGGGGCAGTGGTGGTGCATAGGTTAACGGAATAAGAATTTTTTCCGAGTATTCGGCAAAATCCCTGTACATGCGGGCATATTCCTCTCCGTCTTTAGTTGAAAATTCGCTCGATATAAAGTCTGTTGTTTTTTGGGGATCATGGTAAAAAATAAGGGGTTTCTGATTTTTTGTTATAAATACTGCTTGAACTTCGGGATAGATAAATTTTACTCCGCGGGATTTTAAATCAAAATCATGGTAGACCGGCATGACTTCGGCCATCATATGATAGATGGCATGGGGATTGTATTTGAATCCGGCAAACTCCAGGGTATCAAGACCGCCCCCGGTTTCATGCCTGGCTTCAAGAAGGATGACCTTCAAGCCTGCCTTGGCAAGATATGCGCCGCAAATGAGCCCGTTTGGGCCCGCACCAATGATTGCTACATCATATTCTTTATTTTTCATATCCGTTACCTCACTCCGAGATTTTGGGGAATTTTGTCGATATTATCGAGATACCAGTCAAAGCTTTGGCTTTTCCACCATTTCTGTTCTCTTACACCAAAGTCTTCCGCGACCTCACATGCAGCTATATATCCTGAACAAAGCCATGTCGCGCCAAAGGGATGAATTGAATTGGAAAGATACAGATTGTCAAGGAATGTCCGTGAGCCGCCACCTTTAAGGACGCCTTTTACCGGCCGGTTCATAAACCACTGTTCCGGAATGACACTTCCCCCGACCCAGTTACCCATCACAGCAGATGGATTGTTTCTTTCTATGTCAAGGGGCGTATAGATTATTCTGTCCTTGATCAGGTTTTTAAATCCCGGCGCATATTTTTCAAATTCATCGGTGATGCTATCAGCCATTTCGTATTTGACATCATCCCAGGAATCCATCCCGTTGAGTGGCCCTTTTGCCCAGGATTTGGGGGCAGGCGGCACATCCTGCCATATAATGGCCGTGTGGCAGCCCTCCGGTGCCTGGGTGGGATCGGCCAGGGTGGGAATAAACCAGTTTGCCATGTGGGTTTCATGGATGATGCCGTTTGTCAGGTCTTGATTGAATCGTTCAAACTCTCTGGAATTATTTCCGCCAAAATATCCCATGAAACAGCGCTGAATCCCGTCATCAAAATCAGCCGATGCAAACTGTGGTGGACCATCTAACGCAAAGTTCATGCAGATTATGTTTTGTTCGTTATAGACAAATTTACTGATTCTTTTGGCCATATCAGATCCGATTTTTTCTTTTTCGATCATATCAAATGTCGGGACAAGTGTTAGGTTGCTGATGATCTTCTTAGCGTAAATTTTCTCGTTGGCGAAAATGGCCTTGTCACTCAGGATGACGCCTTTGGCCTCTCCGTTTTCAACGATGATTTCCTTAACCGGGCAGCAGGGCAGAATGGTAACACCACAAGCTGTTGCCGCTTTAACCAGGGAATGGCTCAGGGCATGGGAGCCGCCTCGACACTGATGAACCGGGAATATCGGCCCTGAAAGAGGACCCAATACAGCGGCGCCTATAGACCCCACTGTTGGATGAATTGGGGGCAGACCTCCGATCCAGCCAAAAGCCTGGACAAGTGTTTTGATATGTTCGGATTCGTAGAGCGCATCCGTTACCTGAAATCCATTCATATTCCATACTTGCTCAAATGTAAGATCCACTCCGCAAAACTCATTTAGTTCATCAATAAATTTTCCCATTTTCGTTTTTGTTACATCCGAAGGAGCCAGATGCATAAATTCATGAAGCATAGTTTTAATGCTATCCAGATTGGTGAGTAAATATTCTCCGGCCTTCATTAAATACTCGGCGTCCTTTGACGAAAACTTCCCCCAGTTATCGATAGTGTCAAAAGGGTTCACGCCCATAAGCGCATTTTTTCCATCAAGAAATGTTTTGCTGAATGCAAACTCGGTGGACCGGTATTCCAGGCCGTATTCCGACAGCTCAAGATCTTCCATGGCCGGACTCATTGCCGAAATGATCCATGTGGCATGAGTGTTGTGAAGAAATCCCGGTATCCCCGGCTCACATGTATCACTATGGGTTCCGCATTCTCCTTTAGCTTCAAGAACCAGTGTTTTAAGGCCTGCTTTGCTGAGGTAGGCGGCAGCGGTAAGACCGTTTATCCCTCCTCCTATTACAATGACATCATATTCTTCCATTTATTCCTCCCCTATTTGAATACTTTGGTTACATATTTTGGCTCAAATCCTTTTTTCCGTCTTTTTCATTTATGGACAGGATGAAAATACGTAATGCCCAATTATTATTCGTGCGCGACCCTCAGATGTGACGGCCGTTGCCGTTCATTCATCATCTGTTCATAAGCTTTATCTACCTTTTCTTCTATATCGTAACCCGCGGTTTCTGCGTATTTGCGACGGGTAAAGAGATAGATGATATATTTGTACATATTCTTTAACGTAAGTTTGATAATGCAGTAATTCATGAACATTTTTATGAACCCCGGAATATCGTCAGGTTCAAGGGTAACCCTGAATTCCCAGTTCACTGGATCGGTTATTTTGCCTACAATATATACATTGTCGCCGGCAGGATCGCTTTTAACCTTATAGTAACGACAATCCATTTTGAGTTCTGTTCGTCCAAGTCCCCTCGACCATAATTTCATATGTTACCTCCTGTTCTGTTCAAAAGGGCAGGTATTTCAAAAACCCTTTCTGTGATTCATACAATTATTGAGCGACTTCGATGCATTGAAATAGATTCAATGCACTTCCAGTTGCTAACTCGGTTCCAATTCCACGAGCGCCAACGTCTGATCCTACCAGCCAAAGTCCTTCAATCGGGGTTTTTAAAGATGGACGCAGGCGTCCTGTCTGACCTGAATGCTGTCCGATTCCAATAGCTTCACCCGCGGAATGCTGTGTTAAATTCGTTGTATCCGATCGATTTGATCGTGATTGCCAAAGAATTGCATTCGCAAAATCAGGAAACAAATCGCATACTCTGTTATGTACGACATCCAGAATGGCTTCGCAGAGTTTATTGGAAGCGTTTGGTGGCGCTGCGGTTCCGGCTATGACTATCTGTTTTCCAGTTGGCGCAAGTTTTTCATCATGGTTACTCGGCACCGGCATGAAGATATAGGGATCTTCGGGGACTGTCTTTTCATGAATATAATCAAAAGCCCTGTCTGCTGGAAGGTTCGGCATATAAAAAATAACCGGTGGTTTTATAACCTTCCGATCCAATGCATACTTGATGGTGATATAAGCATTGGAATAACGATACTGGATGGAATTCTTTATATATTCTTCCGGAAAATTTTCTTTCCCGATCAAATCAATGGTCTTGGTTAACCCCATATTCGATATGACTATATCCGTTTTCTGAAAACCTCTTTCAGTTTCAATCCCGACAACCCGGTTATTTTCTATCCGTATTTTTTTTATGGGCAAATCATAAAAAGCCCTGCCTCCATACCTCCTCAGACCCTCAAGGAAAGACTTTGGAATTGCGCTGCTTCCACCCATTGGATAAGCAAAGCCGGCTTCATTGAACATCCGGGAAAAACACCAAATAAATTCACCCGCAGAGGCCTCCTGATATGACAGAGCAAAATAGAGCTGGGAAAGACAATTTATGAAAAGATGAATTTGGTTGTCATCTGTATAGCGGGAAACATATTCCATGAGTGTGATGTCATCGTTTTCTTCTATGTTTTTTGCTGAAAACAGGTCATTGAAAAGTTGATAGGCCCCATAGATGTTTTTAATCCGGAGTCCGAGTTTTCGGGCGAGCCATGCTCTAGTCAATAAGGGCTGAATGTTAAGTGGAAAATCGAACTCGGCAGCCCCTAATACTTTGCAGGCTGGATTGTTCGATTTCCATTTCAGGTGACTGCCTACCATTCGATTCACCTTGCCATGGGGACCACGATCGCCACGGCTGAACATGTGAACCCCGAAGTCATAGTGAAATCCATTTCTTTCGAAGGTGCTGCAACGCCCGCCGGGAAACGGGTGCGTTTCAAAAAGAGAAACAGAACGACCTGCTTTCGCCAAAAGTGCAGCGCCGGCACTTCCACCTACGCCGGAACCAATCACGACAATTTCTTTCTTCATAACGATTTCCTTATATATATAATCCTGTTTAGAATTAGAAAATTCCTACATCATATGTTAAGATGCTTTCGCGTGTGATCAATCTATCTATTTTTTATCCTCTTTCTCTTTCATCGTTTGTTCTTGTAATTCGGATCTGTAGCGCTCTGTTGTCTCTTTTATCGATCGCTTATGCAGAATGCCCATGAATGTGTTCATTATCGGAACCATTTCTTCAACCATTTGTGCAATCTTGTCGATCGACATTTTGCCTGAAACGCGACTGGTCAATATGCGAGCCTCTTCTTCCGCCAAAAGACCAATCATGTTTTTGTGCATTTTAAGGATATCAATATGAAATCCGAGTTTTTTGGTAGCCCCCGCTTTTTTTGCTTTCGCCCAGCACTCTGCCATCCTTATATCGTCTTCCTCAAAATATTTTCTTCTCCCTTTTAGAATGGGCCGAGTTAAATCAGCCTCTTCCAGTTCTTTCAATTCTTTTAAGCTGAGACCGCTATGCTTTAGCAGCTGCTTTTGTGTAATCGCTTTCACAGATGGGTTTTCTTTAAGGTTTCGATAAAGTTTGCCGTCTATTTCTGCGAGGGTTTTTATTTCATCAACGGACAACTTTCCTTTTCCACCTTTCATCACTTCCTTAATAACAGTAAGCGGCAGAAAACGCTTTGTTTGCAGCTCTTTTATCAATCGGATATTGTTCAGATGCTCTTCGGTGTAATAAGCTGAGTTTGCATATTTTTTTATGGGCTTTTGAATCAGGCCTTCTTTTACATAAAACAATATAGTGCCCTTGTTTACGCCTGCAGTCGCAGTCAATTCCCTCATTCGCATTAATTTTTCATTGGATTCTTTTTTTGACAATCTTTTCTCCCTTTTTTTGCATGTTCTCAAAAAAATAATATTCTGCTTCAAAATAAATAATGAAAAGTTTTACTTTGCATTATGGCAATTTATTAAACATGTCAATAAATATTTTAAAAAACCCTTAATTAATTCAATTGACAGCTTAATTGATACAATAAATCGATAAATGCAATGTGGCACTTTGCATAATTAACTCAATTGGCGTATTAAATATAGAGGATGTTTTGGTTTTTGCATCATAAAAGCGATAACAGTTATATGATCGCTTGATAGGGTGTAATTAAAAGTGTTGGGAATAAATTTGAAGATCTCGTAAAAACTTAAAAAATCCATTTGTTGTCATTCCGGCGTAAGCCGGACACGCAGTGCCGGGTTTCAAGCCGAAAGACGCAACCTTAGCGCTATCCAGTCATTGCAATACATTCTGGACTCCGGCCTACGCCGGAGTGACGACTTTTATGAGACCAACAGTTTTAATTACACCCCCTGATATGAATACGTTTGATCTTTATTGCATTTTAGTCTACATAAACAATATGTGACCGTTCAGATTATAATACAAGACTGAAAAAGGAAGATATTATGGGTAGACAACATATTGAAATACGACTATCATTCAATGCTCCTGTTGAAACAATATTCAATCTTTTAACGGATCACGAATCCTTTGGGAAAGTTATAGCAACCAAGATTAAACGGGTGGTCGATAGTCAGGAAGAAAATAAAAATGGCGTGGGTTCAATCAGGCGGATCACCTCCTTTCCTGTTCCTGCTTTTGAAGAAACCGTTATTACATTTGAACCAAATCGCCTGATGGAATATGTGGTCAGTAAAGGCAGTCCAATCAAAAACCATAAAGGCCGAATGGAATTCTCAGAAGAGGAAGGCAAAACCAAACTTTTTTACACTATCGATTTTGAACCCAAACTACTCCTAACACCTCTCGGCTTTGTTTTAAAACAGGCAATTGAAAAACCCATACGTAGCAGCTTGGAACGACTCTCTGAGCGCTATGCGTCCTAAAAATATTCAGCGGATAGGCTGTAACGAGACTGTCATCACATAGCACCAAGTGATCAACGACAAATATTATTTTTTTCCGGCGACAATTAAAATTCCCGTTTCCATGTTACATTCATTATGTTACATTCATTATTGACAGCCCGTTGTTTCTTATTTATAGTAATATAAAGATCTCAGGGAAAACAGATTTCTTTCAAACCCAATTCGTTACCGCAAACCAAAAAGGAAGCAAATCATGGACGCTGAACAGCGAAAATTGGCAATTGCGACGTCCCTTGGAAAGAAATATTAATGAACCTGTGAAATAGTTTATAAATGAAAACACGAAGTGGAATATTAACGTCATGGTATCATAGTGTTTTTAATAATGTGTAAGGGGCAGGGTGCGTTTGGTTTAAGAGAATGGGGTTTGAAACCGAATGGAATTGGCAGAAGATCTGGCCACGGAAATAATTTAAATCTAAATATGAAGGAGTTGAAAATGGCAGAAGCAAAAGGATTGAGCAAACCGGTAAAGTTGAAAAACGAGTTGGCAGAGTTACTGGAAGCAACAGAACTTCCCAGGACAGAGATCACCAAGAAACTATGGGACTATATTAAAGCGAATAAACTTCAGACAAAGACTGAAAATGGAA
>CAZTYY010000072.1:0-14395 GCA_964617785.1 uncultured Desulfobacterales bacterium
AAACAACTGGGATTTCTGGACCTCTCTTCCGGAATCGCTTCACCAGGTAACCATAACCATGAGTGAAAGGGGAATCCCCTTATCATATCGTCATATGAATGCTTATGGCAGTCATACTTACAGCTTGATTAATGCGGATAATGAAAGATTCTGGGTAAAATTTCATTTTAAAACACAACAAGGAATCAAGAACCTCACCGATGAAGAGGCTGAAGCACTTGTGGGAAAAAACCGGGAAAGCCACCAGTGTGATCTTTTAGAGACTATCGACAAGGGCGATTTCCCAAGATGGGATTTGAAAATCCAGGTCGTACCGGAAAAAGATGCATCAAAGTTTCCCTTTAATCCGTTTGACCTTACCAAAGTCTGGCCCCATGGAGATTATCCGCTTATTGATGTGGGTGTGCTTGAATTAAACAGGAATCCTGAAAATTATTTTGCTGAGGTTGAACAATCTGCATTTAATCCGGCCAATATTGTTCCGGGAATTGGATTTTCTCCCGATAAAATGTTACAGGGCCGTCTCTTTTCATATGGTGATACCCAGCGGTATCGGCTTGGGGTCAATCATCATCTTATCCCGGTCAACCGTTCCCGTTGCCCCTTTCACAGCTTTCATCGTGATGGTGCCATGAGAGTGGATGACAACCATGGCAGCACGCTTGGCTATGAGCCAAACAGTTATGGGGAGTGGCAGGAACAGCCGGATTTCCGTGAACCACCACTGGATCTTGAAGGTGCAGCTGACCAATGGAATCACCGTGAGGATAATGACGATTATTACACTCAACCTGGCAACCTGTTTAGAGGGATGAACGCTGAACAGCAACAGGCTCTTTTCGGTAATACTGGACGAGCAATGGGTGATGCTCCAAAAGAAATCAAGATCCGGCATATAACCAACTGCATGAAGGCTGATTCGACCTATGGAGAAGGTGTTGCCAGTGCACTTGGTATCTCGATGAGTGAAGTTGAGAAATAAAATAATGTCAGGTAACCGGTTTTAACGATAGCGCGTTGCGTCGCCAGTTGAAACCGGTTATCTGTTGAGATCAGATAATCCAATATGCTCCCAAAAGTCTTCTCGAAAACTGGGTATTTATCGTTGAAGCCACTATTTTTAGCCTATAAATTCGGTATACAGATTCCCATACAAATCTAAAGAAGAGTGCAGGATAAGCAAGGTGAGTAAAAAACCTATCTAATCGGTGTGAGACTACAACTATCAAGACCTCACAAGAAATTAGGCCAATGCGTAATAAACATTAATTTTTTACTCATCAATTTTTCACAAACCGGAACATATAATATCAACAACTTATAAGTCGAAATTTGGAAGGGTTTTTTACGCACAAGGTTTCAAGTTCGGTAGTCACTGTAATTAACAATCCCAACCACCCTACCCTTCCACAACTCCATTTTTTAATAGAAGCCTTTTTTAATTATGTGTTGTGATGATGGAGAAAACTATCTGGAATTGGTTAGCGCCTGAACAAACCCTTTAATACTGTTTGCAATAAAAAACTTTTCTCTTTTCCGGATATCGCCATCCAATAACGAAAAACCGGAAAGCAGCGAATCTTCAGCAAAAAGCCGGGATATTATTTTTTCTTCAAGACCGACTTCATGTTTTTTATCGATCTCATCTTTTATGATATCCTGCCATAATAACAGCTGGCCTTTATGCTTTTTCAGCATTTTTGCTGCCGAACCGCTTCTGCCGCAATGCCCGTAACATATATATTCCGGTGCTGTTTTGATAAGCCTATCAATGCTGTCTATGGTGATATCTGGGAAAAATTTCGGCGGTGTGGCAGGGCGCATATAATCAGTCTCCGAAGAAATCGCAATATGAACGCCGCCGGCTTCCCCTGCAAAAAGATACTCTCCTGCCTGAAAACTGACGTGGTGTGAAGAATGACCCGGGGTTGGTATGGCAATAACATCCGGCAAACCAAAGGCGTCTGATGCAACCAGTCGGTTTTTTGGAACAGGTTTGACCGTACCGTAAGCCCTTCCCGTATCGCCGAGTGTTTTTATGGTACCGGCCACAAGCTTAGCCGGGTCCACAAGGTGAGACATTGCCGCAGCATGACAAATAACAGGAGTTAAAGAAAAATATTCTGCTATCTCTCCTATCCCCCCTGCGTGATCCAGGTGAATGTGTGTAAGGAAAATATAATCAAGGCAGGTGATATCAAGATCATTAAGTACCGTTATCAGGTCCGGCACAGTAACCGATGGCCCGACATCCACAATAAAGGATATGCTGCCCTTATACAGCCACACACATATGAAATCATTAAATCCTGGGATGGGGGGAGGAAGTGTAATCAGAAAGAGATTGTTTGAAAATTGGGTAATACGGGCATCCATTTGATTGGTATGCTTCCTTGTTGTTATTTCATGCCCATGGCGAATTCAAGCTTTTGAATGTCTGATAGGATGGTCTGTTTTTCTTCTTCTGTAAGGGTTTCTATGCCCAGCCTTTTTTTAAGGCCCAGCAGCATCATTTCCTCACGGTATTCATTACATGTATACGTGCTTTTGCTTTTCATTTTCTTTAGCTATATTTTTCCTGCGTTTTTAAGCTCTTCCATATATAACCGGTAAAAAATATTGTTTGCTGACAATCCATGTTCAAGTATCTTTTCAAATTCATCTATATTTTCAATATTGATTATCATATCGACACTCTTATCTATTGTCATCATGTTATCAAGCGTGTTAAACCTTTCAGTGATCATAATAACGAATATGTTCCTCCGGATCGACATGGGAAGCCGTGACAGATAAATAAGAATTCCGTTTTTATCAGGATCTTTTGTGCCAAAAGTTTCATTGAAAATAATGATATCAAATGTATGATATCGAATATTTTTGATGGCATCGCGGACACTGTCGACCACTGATATATGATATTCCATAAAGTCGAGAACGGGCTTTATAATATTCCGGTGTTTTTGATCAGATTCGCAGATTAAAGCTGTCTTGCCCTCATCTTCAATGAATTCAAAAGTTTTATCAGGCGGTTCGTATTCATCAGGGACACTATCTTCAAAGTTAAATTCCATGTCGTCATCTTTTGCACCTGTGTCCGGAAAATCCTGTTTTTCATCGGGTTTTTCATCTTTCGCGGGTTCTCCCACAGAGATACTTTCTTTGCACTTGGGGCATTTAAAAGTAGCTGACCCGCCTTCGAAAATCTTACCTTGCGGTATTCTAAGAGTGGCCTGGCACATTTTACATGTAATTTTCATTATAATTTAATAACCTCCTATCGAAATTTGCCGTAAGCTCTATCCATCTCAAGGCTATTAATATCGGTTGTTGCTTCTCCCTTGGCGCTTTTAATCCTGTCGATACCACGCCCTACAATATCCTTTCTTGAGCTAAAAGCCATAGCCGTCTCTTCCGAGATATATCCCTGCTCATATAAAAAGATCATGCTATCGTCAAAAGTCGTCATACCAAAAGCCTTGTTAGCATCCATTATGTCATAAAACGTTTTTCCTTCGGACTCTCCATGCAAGACAGCATCCTTTACACGAAGGTTTGTTCCGAGTATTTCAAACGCTGCGATACGGCCACCGATAACTTTAGGGAGAAGGCGCTGGCATACAATCCACCGAAGGGTTTCGGCGACCCGTATCCGGATTTGGCTTTCTTCTTCAATGCTGAACATGCCGAGGATTCGGTTAATTGTCCTGCCTGCATCAACAGTATGCAGGGTTGTAAGTACAAGATGGCCTGTTTCGGCTGCTCTCAGACCAATTTCAATTGTTTCGCGATCACGCATCTCGCCAACGAGAATAACTTTGGGCGCCTGCCTCAGGGCTGCCCGGAGGCCATTGGCAAATGTGTCAAAATCCCGACCCAATTCCCGCTGGTTAAAGGTCGCTTTTTTGTGAGGATGCTCGTACTCTATGGGGTCTTCCAGTGCTACGGCGTGTATTGCCCTGTTTTCATTTATATGTTCCAGAATAGCTGCAAGTGATGTCGATTTTCCTGTGCCCGTGGCACCGGTAACGATAATAATTCCATTCTTTTCTTCAGCGAGTTTATAAAAAACCTCGGGAAGCTTCAGACCGGCAATCGTCGGCACCGTAGACTCAAGACGTCTCAATACAATGGAGTAGCTGCCGCCCTGAGAAAAAATATTGACCCTGAAACGCGCTTTTCCGGGAAGGCTGTAGGAAAGGTCGCATGAACCTTCTTTAATAAGTCTTTCAGTAAGAATTCGATCATTATTGATAAGATTCAGCGCGATCCTTTCTGTCTGAAAAGAGGTGAGTTCATTGAAAAAAGGCTGCATATCCACAGCAAGAAGCTCTCCGGAGCTCTCAACCTGAAGCGGCCTTCCAACAGTAAGATTCAAGTCCGAAACATTTTCATAGGCATCCAGCATTCTGGCCAGTATATGATCGACTTCCTGTTTTTTCATGGCATGATCCTTTCATCAAGCCTCTGTAAAATCAATTGGCTGATTTTTGAGAAACGGCTTAAACTGGTCTTTATCATTTGACTTTGCATAGGCTTCATCAGCACTTATCCATCCCTTGTTATACAGGTTCATAATCGCGTCGTCCAAGAGCTGCATGCCGTGTTTTCTTCCGGTCTGAATCATCGAAGGAATCTGATGGGTTTTTGATTCCCTGATAAGGTTTCTAACGGCGGGTGTAGCCACCAGGATTTCAGGGGCGACACATCTTCCCTTTTTGTCAATTCTTTTAAACAGCACCTGCGCAATGACTGCTCTGATACCGTCTGCCAGAGTCGACCTGATCTGCGCCTGCTGTTCCCCGGGAAACACTTCTATTATCCTGTCTATGGTTTTTGGAGCGCTCGTTGTATGAAGGGTTGAAAAAACCAGATGCCCGGTTGACGCTGCCTCAATGGCAAGTGAAATGGTTTCAAGGTCCCTCATTTCACCCACAAGAATTATATCTGGATCTTCCCGCAACGCTCCACGCAGTGCCGCTGAAAAGGATTTTGTATGCTGTCCGAGTTCCCGGTGATTAATAATACAGCTTTGCGAGTGGTGTACAAATTCAATCGGATCTTCAATTGTAATAATGTGATCTTTGCGGGAACGATTAGCTTCATCAATAATGGCGGCAAGTGTTGTTGACTTTCCCGATCCTGTGGGACCGGTTACTAGAACCAAACCACGAGGAAGAGTGGATAGCCTGGCTACGACAGGCGGCAAGCCAAGCTGCTCGCATGTAGCGATTATGCTTGGAATTTCTCTGAAAACTGCGCCGACACCGCCCCTGTGCAAAAAAAAGTTTGACCTGTACCTGGCCAGTCCTTGTATTTCATAGCCAAAGTCAACATCACCTGTCTCCTCAAACTCCTTCACCTTTGTTTCAGGTGTTATCTCATAGAGCATGCCGCGTAACTGATCATTATCAAGCAAATCATATTTAACGCGCTCAATTTCTCCTCTTACTCTGAGAATCGGCTGCTGGCCCGCAATCAGGTGAAGGTCTGATGCCCCCTGTTCATGCATTAATTTAAAAAAAGCATCTATTTTTGCCATAAGTTGCTCCTTTGGCTGTTCTGTAAAGACAGGTTAGAGATAACATATATTGAATTCGGTATATTAAACTGAAGTGACAGGATAAGGGCATGTTCCCTTGATAGCTGCATCAAAACCACAATATTTCAGATCCACAATATTTCAGATATAGATAAAAAAAACAGATCGTTATATTCTGTTTAATAATTTTACTTTTAAATCTTCATCATCCGCATCTTTTGATTCTTCAGTACCCATATCAAGAAGCCTGGTATGGGTTTCAAGTATTGCGCGGATTTGAACCTCAATCTGCATGCGCTGCCGTTTAAGTTCGGCAATATCTTCATGAAGCTGGGCAAGTCTGCCGTGAGTCCTGTTTAAAATTCTTTCAGCATTTACTTCTGCTTCAGCGATTATTCGCTCTGCTGTTTTTTGGGCATTCTGCTTCATCTGTTCAAGAACTTTTTGGGAGTTTAAAATTGCACGTTTAAATATCTCTTCACGTTTTTTATACCCTTGATTTTCAAGATTGAGCCTTTCAGTCTTCCCTCGCAATTTTTCATTTTCATCCAGAAGTGTTTCAAAAACAGCAGCTGTTTTTTCGAGGTATCCGTCCACTTCACGTATGTCGAATCCTCTGAATTTTACTTTAAACTGTTGTTGCTGAATATCAGTAGGTGTAATTTTACTCATTTTTATACCTGCCTGTTTTAATATTTACGTTTACCCTGGATTTCCTCTCCAACTTAACTAAAAAAATAATGATTTCTTTGATATAAGTCAATATAAATTTAATAAATCCCATTAAAAACCTCAAAATCATTGACATGCTCTTTTATGACTCTATATTATTTGTAATTTCAGATAAGTTAACGCATTGGTACAGGGGAAAACAACCGTGGACAAAAAGAAGCGGATAATCGGGATTATCGGTGCCGGCAACATGGGAGAAGCATTTGCCGGTGCATTAATTAAATCCGATATTAGTAAGCCGTCAATGATATATATGAGCGATATCAGCATGGAGCGGCTCAACGAATTAAAATCAACCTATGGCGTTAATACAACTGATAACAATACTGAACTCTTCACAAAAAGTGATGTTGTTATCCTTGCCGTAAAACCTCAAGTAATAGAAAAAGGCCTGCGGGAGATAGCCGGAAATAAAGACAATTTGCAACTTTCAAAAAGAAAACTTGTCATATCGATTGCTGCAGGCATAAAAATCAAAACAATTGAATCTGTTTTGTATAATGCGCTTGATGATTCGTTTATAAAGCACCTTCCCATCATTAGAGTCATGCCGAACACACCGGCCCTTGTCCTGTCCGGAATGTCTGCAATGTGCGGCAATCGGAATACCATTGCTGAAGATTTGGATATTGTAAATAAAATTCTTGCATCAATGGGTAAGGTCATAAAGGTTGAAGAAAATGAGATGGATGCTGTAACAGCCCTTTCCGGTTCAGGGCCTGCATATGTTTTTTATCTTGCGGAAGCCATGATGGAAGCCGGAATAGCCCTGGGGTTTGACCCTGACACTGCCGCAACCCTCACATATACAACCTTGAAAGGTGCTGCCAGTATGCTTGAACAACAAAACGAACCACCGGAAGTATTAAGAAGGAAGGTAACGTCTCCCGGAGGAACAACGGAAGCAGCTCTCAGGGTACTTCAAAAAAACAGGGTAAAAGAAAATATAATTGAGGCGATCAAGGCTGCCGCAGAACGCTCAAACGAACTTAGCACATAGCTACAAAAGGGATTTATATCATATGGTTACGGAAACAGTTTCTTACCACCTGGCATTTCTGGCCGGCCTGGCATCTTTTTTTACTCCATGTGTATTACCTCTGATTCCCGCATATTTTACATTTATTACCGGTTTTTCACTTGATGAGTTAACCACCGCAAAAAGTTCGGAAATGAGAATAAAAATTCTGGTTTCAACCATTTCTTATGTATCCGGGTTTTCGTTTATTTTTATTCTTCTGGGGGCATCGGCATCGTTTTTTGGCGGTTTGGTTTTTCAGTATAAAGATATCATTATTAAGGCAGGTGGTATCATCATTATTGTTTTGGGGATACACCTGACAGGCCTGTTTAGAATTCCAGGCCTTGATATTGAAAAACGACTTCACATCAGAAAAAAACCCCTGCATTTCCTGGGTACTTTTTTTGTGGGTATGGCATTTGGAGCCGGGTGGAGTCCCTGCATCGGACCGCTTTTAGGTTCAATCCTGATTGTTGCGGGAAGCCAGGAAACCATCTGGCAGGGGGTTATGCTTCTTAGTGTTTATTCGTTGGGGATGGCCCTTCCTTTTATCATGATGTCGCTTTTCATCAATTTTTTACTTGTGTTTATTAAAAAGGCGACTCACATGCTAAAATACATAAACGTCGCCGCTGGGGTTATACTGGTCATAGTGGGAATTTTTCTCCTGACCGGCAGCCTCTTCAATCTGGATATTTTATAATAGAGGAGATTATGAAACATCAAATTAAAACAGCCTTTTTATTTGTCCCCGCCATATTTTTGGGACTTCTTGTATCAGGAACTTTTTATTATGCCTCGGCAGACACTATAAAATGGTATTCTTATGAAAAAGGAATGCCTAAAGCAAAACAGGAAAAGAAAAAAATATTCCTTCATTTTTATACGGACTGGTGCAAATACTGCAAAATTATGAATGAAAAGACGTTTAAGTACGAGCCGGTGATCGCCTATCTCAACACAAATTTTATTTCAGTTAAGACCAATTCGGAAAAACAGAGAAAGATAGCCTTGGAATATAAGGTCAGAGGGGTTCCTTCCAACTGGTTTATTAGCGAAGATGGTGAAACAATCGGCAGCCGGCCCGGGTACATCACTCCGGAAGACATGATTCTATTTCTTAAATTCATCCACACAGAAAGTTATAAAAAAATGACGCTTACAAACTTTAAGGAAAAACAAAAATACTAATGCAGATCGACACGGCTTTGCTGAAAAATATGATCGGAGAGACAACCCATCCACAGCCTCCGTCATTGGATTTCGGCTATCAGTCCGCATGTGTATTTCTTCTGCTTTTCAATAAATCCGACCCACATATCCTTGCTATTCAGAAATCAGACACTGAGGGATATCCCTGGCGAAATCAGGTAGCCCTGCCTGGAGGGCATATTGACAAACAGGATGCCAGCAGTCTGGATGCCGCATATCGTGAGCTTGAAGAAGAAGTTGGCATTAAAAAATCTGCTGTAGAATTTTTGGGATCAATGGGCCATTTCCAGACAATACTGAAAAAGGATATCGAAGCGTTTACCGGAATATGGAACGAGACAGGGACGCTTTGTTTCGATTCTGAAGAAATTTCAAGAATATTACGACTTTCACTGAGAGAACTCGTCGAAATACATAAAAAATCTAATTTTTCAGGGCGTATTCCTGATGTCGTCGAGCTGATATATCCAATCCAAGATATAATGGTCTGGGGTTTGACCGCCAGAATATTTCATTATTTAATTGAGCTTCTTTACCCTATTTAAAAGGCTCCACGGAAAAGCTCTTCAAGTATCTGTTTCTGAATCGATTAATATAGCGCCTGACAAGGCGTACTGAAATTGACAGGATGATACTGGCGCTTAATACCAGAAGAATAGCCGGCACCCAGATATGTTCCTGACAACCCGTATGGTCGATTGCTGTAACGACTCCCACAATGGCAAAGAGTAATGCAGATATCATAAGTCCGATGGTAATTATGCAGGCTGTTTCGGTTTCATACCACGGCACAACAATTTTTCTATGGACAACATTGGGATAAAGATTCATACTGTATTTTAATTGTTTTAGTCTCTCAAAATTGACAGCCTCGTAAAAAGACGAAATTGTGATACATACGATACCGGTAAGATTTTGTATAATCAAGATTTATTCAGTATCAAAAAAGTGAATTGGCCCATTTTTTATATTTTTTAAAAATTTTTTACCAAAGCTTCAACATTCTGACCAATACTTTTTCATACTGTTCTGTTTTTTTTGAAAATCCGAAAAAACAATCAAAATGTCTATATGTTGAAAAATTTAATTGACAGACAACAATATGTTGTGATACTAAGGATTCACCAATCACAACAATTACCATTGGTTCCTGTAGTACAAGTTAAATTTTTTCTTTTTCGACTAAAAGGATTTGATCAGGGTTTGTGTTTTTTAAAAATGAAATATTTCTATACAGGGGATAAATACAGATGGTTGAAAATATCAAAAAACGAGACCAGCGAGTAGTTGAATTCGATTCATCAAAAATTACAAATGCAATTCTAAGGGCGAGCGAAGCTACAGGAGAATTTGGCGAGAAAGAAGCAAGGAAACTTACACTCAAAGTCCTTACGCTGGCCCGTGAGCTCCGGCTCGAGCCTGTTCCGGATGTTGAAACAATTCAGGATATTGTTGAAAGAACACTTCTCGATTCCCCGTTTTACAAAACTGCAAAAGCTTATATTCTCTACAGGGAGCAACACAATCAGATAAGGAATATTGCAACCAAGGCGAGTGTCAGCCTGGTTGAAAACTATATTCAGAAAATGGACTGGAAAATCAAAGAAAACAGCAACATGAGTTATTCTCTTCAGGGGCTGAACAACTATATTTCATCAGATGTAACCTCGGAATACTGGCTTAACAAAATCTACCCTCCTGAAATAAGACGTGCCCATAAAAACGGAGATTTACACATTCATGATCTGAGTCTGCTTTCGGTTTATTGTGTGGGGTGGGATTTACAAGACCTGCTCAAACAGGGATTCAAAGGCGTCACCGGAAAGGTGGAAAGCGCACCGCCAAACCATCTCAGATCCGCCATGGGTCAAATCGTCAACTTCTTTTACACTTTGCAGGGTGAGGCTGCCGGGGCACAGGCTATATCAAATTTCGACACACTGCTGGCACCATTTGTCCGCTACGACAACCTTGAATACAAAGGTGTTAAGCAGGCAATGCAAGAGTTTGTTTTCAATATCAATATTCCTACCAGGGTAGGATTCCAGACACCGTTTACCAATATTACCCTTGACCTTTTCGTTCCAAACATTTTGAAGGACCAGCCGGTGGTCATCGGAGGAAAAGAAAGGGATGAAACATATGCTGATTTTCAGCATGAAATGAATGTCATAAACCGTGCATTTGCTGAAGTTATGATTGAAGGTGATGCAAAAGGCAGGGTCTTCACATTCCCAATCCCTACATATAACATTACAAAAGACTTTGACTGGGACAACCCAAATCTTGAAGCGATCTGGAAAATGACCGGCAAATACGGGATTCCATATTTTTCAAACTTTATAAATTCAGATATGTCACCTGAAGATGCCAGATCAATGTGCTGCAGGTTGAGACTCGACAATAGGGAACTGATGAAAAGAGGAGGAGGGCTGTTTGGTGCAAATCCTTTAACCGGCTCGATAGGCGTGGTCACCATCAACCTTCCGCGCCTTGGTTTTGTTTCCGACAGCATAGATAATTTCTTATTACGCCTTAAGGATATGGTCCGACTTGCAAAAGAAAGCCTGGTGATCAAGCGAAAGGTTCTTGAAAAATTTACTGAAAAAAACCTTTACCCGTATTCCAAGTTTTATTTACGGGACATTAAAGCAAGAACCGATCGTTACTGGAAAAATCATTTTTCAACCATCGGTATCGTTGGAATGAACGAAGCGTGCCTGAACTTCATGGGACAGGATATCGGAAGCAATGAAGGAAAACAATTCGCGTTGGATGTGATGGATTATCTTCGAAATGAACTTTCTGAAATACAGGATGAAACAGGCGACATTTATAACCTGGAAGCAACGCCGGCCGAAGGGACGGCTTACAGGCTTGCCATGCTGGATAAAAAACGTTTTCCCGGCATTTGCTGCTGTAACGAAGAGAATTTCAGGAATAATAACGAGGAACCGTTTTATACAAATTCAACCCAGCTGCCTGTAAATTATACTGATGATATTGTTGAAACTCTTACCCTTCAGGATGAACTGCAGACCAAATATACAGGAGGAACAGTACTTCACCTCTTCCTCGGTGAAGAGATCAAGGATATAGAAGTGACAAAAGCGCTGGTAAAAAAAGTGGCTGGAAACTTCAGGCTTCCTTATTTTACGATTACCCCGACTTTCAGCGTATGCCCCTCTCATGGGTATATTAGCGGAGAACATGAAAAATGTGATAAGTGTGATAATGATACGGAAATCTACTCAAGGGTTGTCGGCTATTTAAGGCCTGTGCATCAATGGAATGACGGCAAACAGGCTGAATTCTCCATGCGCAAGACTTTTAAGCTTGATGACAAAACTTATAATCAGCCCGATGACCAAGCTTATAATCAGGCAGGCGCGAACTACGTGTCTGACGATAAAGACCAGGCAGCGATCGTCGCTGCAGAACCGCCTGCTCAGGAATCAAAAGCAGGCGCGGCATGACCCCTGCCGGGTTCCAGAAGAATTCATTCATCGATTACCCCGGAAAAATAAGCTGTGTGGTTTTTGTCTCAGGCTGCAATTTCAGGTGTCCGTATTGCCATAACCCGGAGCTTGTGAGAGGCGACATTCACACCCCTTCATCTTTGACAAGAGATTCGATTTTTACTTTTCTTGAACAGAGAAAAGGTTTTATTGATGGTGTCGTGATCACCGGTGGCGAACCAACTCTTCATGACAGCATTCTCCAATTTTGCCGTGAAGTAAAAAATCTTGGGTATCAGGTGAAGCTGGACACAAACGGCAGCAATCCTGATTTTTTAAAAAAACTGATCGACCTTGCAGTTGTTGACTATGTGGCAATGGACATTAAAACAGATCCGTTCAATTATGCGCCTCTTTTTGTAAAAAGTTATACACCTGAAGACATTCTTAAAAGTATCCGAATCATCATGACATCAGCCCAAGATTACGAATTCAGGACAACATGTGTTAAGTCAATTGTGAACGAGGATGTAATTAAGAAAATATGTGAACACATTAAAGAAGCAAAGCGCTACTGCCTCCAGCAATTTCATGCAACAGATGTGCTGAATCCGGAATTTTTCAAAAAAAGCGGTTCTACATACGCTGAAGAGAATCTTGAAACGTTAAAGAATATTGCCCTTGAAAATGTTCATGAGTGCATTGTTCGCTGAAAACCCTTAGAAGGCAAAACATTCGGCACAGCCCCGGTCAGAAAATATGGGTTTTCACCCTCGCTGATGGATACTATGCTGCTTTTTTTTCAGGTTCAATATGGATCTCGGCAGTACTCATCTGTATTGGATATTTCCCGTCAACATCAGCATAAAAGGATGATATCACCTTCATATCTTTGGTTATATCACCTGTTGGCTGCACCAATGGACCGATTCCCCCGGTTCTTAAGCGATAATCGAGAAAACCCATTACGATAGGAACTGATGCGCCGTTTGCAATATGATAAAAGCCGGTTCTCCAATAAGTGACCCGGCTTCTTGTACCAGATGGCGGAACGGTAAGAATCAGCCGGTCGTTTTGATGAAACAGCTCAATTGACTGCCCCACAATATTGCTGGATTTTAATCGGTTAATGGGTACCCCTCCCAGCCATCTCATGAGATGCCCAAAAGGCTTTTTAAAAATTGCATCCTTCCCCATCCAGTATATATTTGCTTTGAGATCAAATGCTACCAAAAGCATATAGAACAAATCCCAGTTTGAAGTATGGGGTGCGGCAATCAGTACAAATTTTCGGATATTCGGCAACCTTCCACTGGATTTCCATTTGGTGCAAAACATGAGAAAACGTGCAATTGCGCGCATAATTGTGCTGATGACAGGTGTGTCAAAAACGGTTCTGTGAAGTTTAATAATTCGACCTCCGTTTAAAAATAAATAGCAGGTTGCACAAATTAAGAATTATAGAGGATGAACAAGGGAAAATAAATAAGATATTTTGTTTTTACAATTCTTTTACAATTCTATACAATTTCGTCGATTGTACCCTTTAGGTTTTTAACCACTTTTTAATGGTTTTATATACTTTAGGATGATTGAAAAGATCCATATGTTGCATATTACGGCCAATCCACTGATTGGTTTCCGGAAACAAAAGATTCAATTCAGCATTTTTATGCCGCCCCAAAGCGCTGCTTAATGTCACGAGACCGTCTCCGACAATATCATCACCGAGCTTATTTGATTCCTTGTACTTAGTTGTGGCTATTGAATAACACTGTATGCCTTCCGGCAGAGGTACGGGAATTCGTTGATCCCCTGAAAATTCGAATCTGTCGCGTCCTTTCCAATCTTCGTCCACCACATTGCCATAACGCAGATCAGTAATGCCACAGCTCCGGATTTTTCCCAGGCGAGAAAAGGGGGCGCTATACGGGCTTATTTCCAGGATGGTCTCGATAAAGTTGCCGCCTTTCTCCAATGTTGCCCCGTGATGCGGCGTGCCGAGAAATACAAGCTTTCGAAGATGATTCAGCCATGTATGGCCGGATATTTTCCCGTAATGGCAGGCACTCCTGGAAACAAGCCCTCCCATACTGTGGGCAATGATGAAAAGCTCTATCGGTTGAGGCGATTGCTTGATGATTGTTTCAAGGAGATCGGAAAATTTTCTACCATTTTCAGAAATGTGAAGTCCGGTATTATAATGGAGATAAGCCGATACAAATCTCAGATCGCGGGCCAAGGCTGCGCCATGGTCGTGCCCCTGCCTGTCCCATTGCAAATCATTCATGCATGATCCGTGTACCATTATGGCAAGCCTTCCGTTGGATTGCTGAATCGCTTCAAGAAGCGCTTGTTCGTTCAATGGCTTCCCCTTACGGCGAAACTGCATGGGAATGGCAAGCGGATTGTTCCTGGCGACAAGATGAT